>SVUF01000004.1 GCA_015063395.1 Oscillospiraceae bacterium | reverse complement strand
AAGAGGTTCCCAAGTCCATTTCTGAAGACATCATCGCAGGTCGCAAGAAATAATTAAAAACAAAATAATTAAAAACAAATGGTAAGCGTCACCTCGGGGAGCGATCCCCGAAAGACGCTAAAAGAAATAAAAAAATAAAATACAAAATAAAAAATTTTATAATTCAGGAGGAATTTACCCATGGCAAAGGCAAAATTTGAAAGAAACAAGCCCCACGTTAATATCGGTACAATCGGTCACGTTGACCACGGTAAGACAACTCTTACAGCTGCTATTACAAAGACACTTTCTCTTACAACAGGAAACGTAGAGTTCCTTGCGTATGACCAGATCGACAACGCTCCCGAAGAAAGAGCAAGAGGAATTACAATTAACACAAGACACGTTGAGTACGAGACAGAAAACCGTCACTACGCTCACGTTGACTGCCCCGGCCACGCTGACTATGTTAAGAACATGATCACAGGTGCAGCTCAGATGGACGGCGCTAT
Source organism: Oscillospiraceae bacterium (assembly GCA_015063395.1). Taxonomy (GTDB): domain Bacteria; phylum Bacillota; class Clostridia; order Oscillospirales; family CAG-272; genus SIG714. The sequence continues at coordinate 41,123 of SVUF01000004.1, read as the reverse complement.
CCTCGTTGTTGCTGGTACAGACGGACCTCTCCAGCAGACAAGAGAGCACGTACTTCTCGCTCGTCAGGTTGGCGTTCCCGCAATCGTTGTATTCATGAACAAGACAGACCTTGTTGATGACGAGGAGCTTCTCGACCTCGTTGAGATGGAGATCCGTGACCTCCTTTCTCAGTACGACTTCCCCGGCGACGATACACCTATCGTTCGTGGATCTGCTCGTAACGCTCTTGAATCCACAAGCACAGACATCTCTTCTCCCGAGTATGCTCCTATCCTTGAGCTCATGGCAGAAGTTGACAGCTACATTCCTACTCCCGAAAGAAAGGCAGACCTTCCTTTCCTTATGCCCGTAGAGGACGTATTCTCCATTTCCGGACGTGGTACAGTTGCTACAGGTAGAGTAGAGCGTGGTACAGTTAAGGTTTCTGATACAATCGAAATCGTTGGTCTTACAGATGAGAAGAAGACAACTGTTGTTACAGGTGTTGAAATGTTCCACAAGCTTCTTGACCAGGCTGAAGCAGGCGATAACATCGGTGCGCTTCTCCGTGGTGTTGCTAAGAACGAGATCGAGCGTGGACAGGTTCTTTGTAAGCCCGGCTCCATCCAGCCCCACACAAAGTTCGTAGGACAGGTTTACGTTCTTACAGAAAAAGAAGGCGGACGTAAGAAGCCCTTCTTCGCTGGTTACAGACCTCAGTTCTACTTCAGAACAACTGACGTTACAGGCGTAATCGAGCTTCCCGCAGGCGTTGAAATGTGCCGCCCCGGCGATAACGTTGATATGACTGTTGAGCTTATCACACCTATCGCTATTGAAAAGGGACTTCGTTTCGCTATCCGTGAGGGTGGTAGAACAGTTGGTTCAGGCGTTGTTATCGAGATCCAGGAATAATCTGAATAATCGTTAATAATAACCACATAAAATAAGATATGCCATTCCGTCTTCGGTCGGAATGGCATGTTTTAAATAGTTAAGAAATCTAAATATCTTTGGGGGTTGGTGAAAATCCACACCGGCGGTAAAGTCCGCTAACACGAAAGTGCCGAACAGGTGAAATTCCTGTACCGACGGTATAGTCCGGATGAGAAAAGATGTCGCGGATCATATATGGCGGCGTCAGCCGTCTTTTTTCTTTTTAGGCAACTGCTTGATTATGAAGCAGAAAATAAAAGAGATCCTAAAAGCGACGGTCCTCTTTTGAAGGAGTAGTTATGAGTATAAAATCTAATAATACAAAAAGAAGAAGGGCACTTTACAATCTTGTGAAAATTGCAATTTTATCCGCTCTTTCTTCTGTAATTATGCTTCTGGAATTTCCAATACCGTTTTTAGCACCGGGATTTTATAAGCTTGATTTTTCAGAGGTCATCATATTGATCGGCGGTTTTTCCATGGGTCCAACAGCAGCTCTTATTATGGAATTTATAAAAAATCTAATAAATCTGCTTATTGACGGCAGTGTTACAGGCGGAGTTGGTGAGCTTGCCAATTTCCTCATCGGTGCTTCCTTTACTGTCAGCGCTTCCATCGTTTATAAATTCATAAAAACAAAGAAGGGCGCACTGATATCATGCTTAGTTGGCTGTGTAAGCCTCGCTTTAGTGGGAGCATGTATAAATTATTTTATAGTTGTACCTGCTTACGCTTCGATGTTCGGAGGAATTGACAATATAATTATGACAGGCGCACAGGTAAACCCTGCGGTAAATTCACTTTTTAAATTTGTTCTGATATGTGTCATACCGTTTAATCTTGTCAAGGGAGTTTTGTGCTCCGTGATTTCATTTTTACTGTATAAAAAGGTATCGCCGATACTTCATTTATGAGGAAAGCATGAGAATTGATAAATTTTTGTCCGAAACGGGCGTTTTAAGCAGAAAGGAATCGGGAAAAGCCATAAGAAGCGGCAGACTTACCGTAAACGGTGAGGTAATTAAAAAGCCCGAGACCCATATTGATCCCGAAAAGGATTCCGTGACACTTGACGGAAATATCATTAATTATAAGAAATATGTATATATTATCTTAAATAAGCCTCAGGGATATGTCAGTGCAACTGATGACCCAAACGAAAAGACTGTAATAGATCTTTTGCCTGAAAGAGAAAGAAAGCTTGGGCTTTTCCCATGCGGAAGACTTGACAAGAACACCACGGGTCTTGTGATGCTCACCAATGACGGACCTCTTGCTCACAGACTTCTTGCGCCCAAAACCCATGTTGAGAAGGAATATTATTTCGAGGTGAAATTCCCCCTTTCCGACGAGGACATCGAAAAACTGGAAAACGGAGTGGATATCGGAGGATATACAACCGCGAAATGCCGTCTTATCAGAAAAGGTCAGAAAGAGGCAAATATAATACTTACGGAGGGCAAATATCATCAAATAAAGCTGATGCTCGGTGCAGTGCATAATCAGGTTATGAAGCTGAAAAGAATCAGATTTGATAATATAGTGCTTGACGAAAATGAGCTTTTAGAGGGGCAGTGGAGATACCTTTCAAAGAGCGAGGAGCAAATGCTCCAAAAAAGGAATGGATAGAATTTTTAATTTTGAGCTGTAAAGACTTGGTTGGAGTTTTTACAGCTCATTTTCTTTATGGAAAATTATACAATTTCGGAGTAAAACGAATTTAAAATTGCGCACTGTTGAGGGGGACAGCTTCCACTGCGGTGGTGGACCGCTTTTTTTATATTTAATTCGCATATATTTCGCATCTGCGGTGGGAATGCGGCGGCATATGCGAATTTATCCCAAAAGACAAAGACAAAGACAAGACAAAGACAAGACAAAGACAGCATCATCCTTTTATGAAGCGGATGATGTTTTTGCTTTATAGGAAAATAGTTAAAAAGGATAAAGTATTTACTAAAGTAAAGTTGACAAAAATAATAATGTATGGTATAATGATTTATTGATTTAGGTAATTTATAGGTGTTTTGTAATGAAAAAAGATAAGATTCTTGATATCCTTGGCGATCTTGGAAGCATAATGCCGCCAAAGATAGAGCATAAACCGAAAACTGAAAATATCAACAGGAAGCAATGGTCTGAGGCTGTAAAGGCGCCGCCCCTTGGTGCGCTTTTGGAAAAGCATGAATATCCTACGGGACTGATCTGCGGTCTTGAGATTCGTGCTTGGGGAGCAGAATTTGATTTTTATGACGGCTTTGTGTGGTACGCTGTGAATTTTTTCAACGAAAATGTTGAGGAGGCAGAATACATTCCCTTCTTTTCTTTCACGCCCCAGTATACACAGCTCAATCAAAGACAAATGAAGTATTATCTCTATTGGAGATATAAATTCAGAAACGGACAGTGTATAAAGACTGATTTCAGTTATATCATGCTGTTTGTATATGAGGTCCTCAACTTGCCGGAAGAGGTGCTTTCGCCAAAGCTTGGAATAAAGTATCTCTGTTATTTATGGGCGAGATACAGAAAGCAGTACAGCCAGCTTGACAAATATTTCAGTGAATGGATTCCCGATTACTGTCTGATCCACGGAGTTGATTATCCCGTTGATACAATCAAGAGCTTTTTACCCGAGATCCTAAAAATTACCACATTTCCCGAATTTTATCTTAACAAATACGATATAAAAAATGCAGAAGCAGAGCTTATGAGAACAAGCTCTGAATATGACTTCAACAACGCAAGCTGTGTCAACGAAGAAAATCGAGAGATCTTTAGAAGGCACATAAATATGGCTTTGAAGAAGTGCTTTTCCAACCGAGAGTTTGGCGAGCCGCCCGTTGTCAGCGTTATAAGAGACAGCTACATGGGCGCTCTGTGTCCGTATGAAAACAAAAGACGTATGACCGTAAGCTATTACAAGCTTGAAAGGGCGGAGATCGATACCGTTGATGCCACGGAAGCGGTTAAATATGCGGAAAGCCTTGTAAAATCGGGTCTTGGATTAAGATCCAAATATATAAAGACCAATCTTGCCCCGGAAATTAAGGACCGTATTGACGAATATTTCATGGGCGAAATAAACGGCTTTAAGAATCCAACTTCAAAGCTCCGTGAGGTTGGCGAGAAAAGATATGAGCCTGCTACCAAGGGGTTTTCCGAGGAGGAGGCAAAGAAGATCGAGCTTGAATCAAGAGCTACGGCAGAGCTTATAGAGGGAGAATCAGCAGAGGACAATAAGGAAATGAAGCAAGCTGCAGAGAAGCCCAAAGCTCAAAAGAAAAAGGAAAAAGCCTCGGAGAAAAAGGCTAAAGAAGAGGACGAGAACAGATTGAAGGTTCCCGACAGCGTCAGATTTCCTCTTGGCTTTATATTTGAGGAGGATTATCTTAAATTCAGCACTTATTGTACAATAAAGCGATTGATGCCCGAAGCGGTAATTGAGGAGATAAACTATTTTGCCTTCACTACAATTGGCGACATAGTTTTGGAATCCGACGGAGAAAACTATAAGGTCATAGAGGAATACGCCCAGGAGGTTAGCCAATGGCTGAAGAAATAAAGATACCGAGAAGAATTTTGGGGCTGATACTTTCATCAGTCAGCGCAGGAGTTGTTCCGAGAGTCGGAGCGTCATATATTGCCATTGGCAGAACCGAGGAAATTGCCTCCCTTGTGAAGGATCTTGATTTTGTCAAGGACGATGGCGGATGCATGAGATTTATTATAGGTAAATACGGAAGCGGAAAAAGCTTTTTGTTGACGCTTTTAAGGGGATATGCCATGGAGCATGGCTTTGTCTGCGCAGATGCGGATCTGTCCCCTGAACGTAAGCTTTGCGGAACAAACGGAGCGGGAATTGCAACCTACCGTGAGCTTATCCGCAATCTTTCAGTGAAATCATCTCCCGAGGGCGGTGCCTTGGGGCAGATCATTTCAAAGTGGCTTTCATCAATATCAATGGAGCTTGCAGCAGAGGGACTTGATCCCGAAAGCCCCGTTTTTGAAAAGGCAGTGAGAAATGAGGTCTTCAGCTTTTGCCGTGAGCTTGAAAATCATGTTGGCGGATTTGATTTTGCACTGGTGCTTTCAAATTATTATTCTGCCACTGTTAACGGTGACGAAAACAAAAAAAGCGCGTGCATGAGGTGGTTCCGCGGTGAGTTCACCACCAAAACACAGGCAAAAATGATGCTCAATGTATCCGATATAATTGACGATGAGAATTGGTATGACTACATTAAGCTTTGGTGCGCATTTTTCAAAAAGATCGGTTACAGCGGATTCTGTGTATTCATTGATGAATGTGTAAACCTTTATAAAATATCCAACCGTATTTCAAGGGAGAAGAACTACGAAAAGCTCCTTTCCATGTTTAATGATTCCCTTGGAGGCAGAGCCCCGGGACTTGCCATATTTATGGGGGGAACACCACAGTTCCTTGAGGATACACGAAGGGGTGTTTATAGCTACGAGGCTTTGCGCTCCCGTCTCAATGACCGTGGATATGCTGTAAAAACGGAGCTTAAAAACTTTATGGGACCCATAATCCGACTTCGCCGTATGTCTGACAACGAGCTTTTGGCACTTGTGAAGCGTATTACAATTCTTCACAGTCAGTATTATAAGGAGGAAGCAAGGATCACCTCCGAGGAAATGATACGATTTGTAAAAATATGCTCGGACCGTGCCGGAGCGGATACATTGATCACACCTCGAGAGATAATTCGAGAGTATATATCCCTTCTTGACGTTATGCTTCAAAATCCTGAAACAAGCTTTAAGGACGTTGTTGGAGAAAGCGGAGAAAAGGTCAACTTGGCTTCAAGCGAGGCTGACAACGGAGATGTTGAATTTGAGGATTTTGATGATATTTAATTTTTATGGTAATAAAAATTAAATAATTTGATTGACAAATCAGCGGTGATTGTATATAATTGCCTTGAATAATTATAATTGATTTTTTAATATGAAAGGAATATAAAAATTATGGAATGGACAGGCGTTAATGATTTAAGAGAGCAGTATCTCTCTTTCTTTGAAAGCAAAGATCACCTGCGTCACAAGAGCTTTTCACTTGTGCCCTCGGGAGACAAATCCTTGCTTCTTATAAATGCCGGAATGGCTCCCCTCAAAAAGTATTTTACAGGGGAAATTGAGCCGCCAAGACGTAGAATGACAACTTGCCAGAAATGTATCAGAACACCCGATATTGACAGAGTTGGAATTACTGCCCGTCACGGTACCTACTTTGAAATGCTTGGAAACTTCTCTTTTGGAGACTATTTCAAAAAAGAGGCGATCACATGGGCGTGGGAGTTCATCACAGAGGTTATAAAGCTTCCCAAGGATAAGCTTTGGGTAACGATCTATCTTGATGATGATGAGGCTTATGATATCTGGGCAAACAAGATCGGAGTTGACCCCGAAAAGATCGTAAGACTTGGCAAGGAGGATAACTTCTGGGAGCATGGCTCCGGACCCTGCGGACCTTGTTCTGAGATCCACTTTGACAGAGGTGAAAAATTTGGTTGCGGAAAGCCCGACTGTAAGCCCGGCTGTGACTGCGACAGATTCATGGAATTCTGGAATCTTGTATTCACACAGTTTGATTCTGACGGAAAGGGCACATATACCCGTCTTGCAAATCCCAACATTGATACAGGAATGGGACTTGAAAGACTTGCTTGTATCATGCAGGGAGTAAACAACCTTTTTGAAGTTGATACTGTACGAAATATCATGGCTTCCATCAGCGCAAAGGCAGGAGTAAGCTATGGTGAAGGCGAAAAAACAGATATTTCTCTCCGTGTAGTTACAGACCACATTCGTTCCACAACATTTATGGTTTGTGACGGTGTTGTTCCTTCCAATGAGGGAAGAGGATATGTTCTTCGCAGACTTCTCAGACGTGCCGCACGTCACGGCAAGATGCTTGGCATCAAGGGAACATTCCTCAGCGATATCGTTGAAGTTGTTGCCAAGGAGAATTATACAGAATACCCCGAGCTTACAGAAAAGCTTGATTACATCAAGAAGGTTGTAAGAATTGAAGAAGAAAGATTTGCAACAACCATCGACGCAGGACTTGCAATCCTTTCGGGAATTTGCGAAAAATGTCAGGCAGATGGAAAGACTGTCATTGACGGTGCGGATATCTTCAAGCTTTACGACACATTTGGATTCCCTGTGGACATTACCCGCGAGATCGCCAAGGAAGCAGGACTCGGTCTTGATGAGGACGGATTTACAGCTCTTATGGCAGAGCAGAGAACAAGAGCAAGAGCTGCAAGAGCAAACATCAGCGGTTGGAGCGAGAATTCCAAAAATCTTCTTTCTGATTTTGCCGAAACAGAGTTTACAGGATATACAGAGACATCATCAAAGGTCAAGGTTCTTGGCATAATTGCAGATGAGATCAATCAGGAAAAGATCAGTGAAGGTGACTTTACACTGATTCTTGACAAAACTCCCTTTTATGCAGAAAGCGGCGGACAGGTTGGAGATTCCGGTGTAATTACTGCTGAGGGTGTTAAGATCACTGTAAATGATGTTAAAAAGCAGGATGGAGTGTTCCTCCACTTCTGTACAGTTGATGAGGGAGAGATCTTTGTTGGCGAGGAGCTTACTGCAAGCATCGATACACTTCGCCGTATGGCAATTGCAAGAAACCACTCCTCATGTCATATGCTTCAGGCGGCTCTCCGTAAGGTTCTCGGCAACCACGTTGAGCAGGCGGGATCATATGTTGACGCAAACAGAGCGAGATTTGACTTCAGTCACTATGCTGCCCTGACTCCAGAGGAGATCAAGGCGGTTGAGGATATAGTAAATGCCGCAATTTTTGAGGCAATAGATGTAAATACAGTTGTTACAGACATTGAGACAGCCCGTAAGGAAGGAGCAATGGCTCTTTTCGGAGAGAAATACGGAAAGTATGTACGTATGGTCAAGATGGGAGACTTCTCCACAGAGCTTTGCGGCGGTACACATGTAAAGAATACATCATGTGTTGGACTTTTCAAGATCGTTTCCGAGTCATCGGTTGCGGCAGGTGTTCGTAGAATTGAGGCGGCTACAGGTCTTGGAATTCTTGAGCTTCTTGCTGAAAAGCAAAGCCTTATTGAAAAGACCGCCAAGGAAATGAAGGTTGCAAATCCCCTTGACATCGCCAAGAAGGCATCACAGCTTCAGTCAGAGCTTAAGAGTGCAAATTCGGAAATCGAGTCACTTGAAGCAAAGATCGCCAATGCAAAGCTTGAGTCCATCAAGTCAAGCGCAGTTGAAATATCCGGTGTTTCCGTAATCGTTTCCAAGGTTGACGGTATCACTCTTGATGCCGCAAGAGGACTTTGCGACGACATCAAGTCCGAGAATCCCTTGAGTGTAACAGTATTTGCAATTGTAAACGACGGCAAGGCAAACCTTGTTTGCGCTTGCGGTAAGGAAGCAGTTGCAAAGGGAATGAACGCAGGAAAGATCGTCAAGGAAATGGCTTCCATTTGCGGTGGTGGCGGCGGCGGACGTCCTGACAGCGCTACAGCGGGTATTAAGGATATTTCCAAGTATCCCGAGGCAGAAGCACGTCTTCCCGAAATTATTGCAAGAGACGTAAAATAATCGATAATTACTAAAATATAAAAATAAAGGAGAAAAGGTATGGCGGAACGCAGAACAATAAAGATCAGCAGCTTAATAGAGGAAATGCACTTGGAAGCGGTTTATCTTCCAAAGAACGGTAATACATTGATTCACCGTGCCGATACGAACCGCCCTGCCTTTGCTCTTACAGGATTTTTTGATCAATTTGAGAAGGACAGAATACAGATCATTGGTAACGCAGAGCATTCATATCTCAGCTCGTTGAAGCCCTCAATGAGAAAGGTAAGAATTAAGGAATTCTTGGCGCGTTCGCCTGCGGCAGTAATCTTTACAACCAGCCTTCCCATATATTCCGAATTTCTTGAGGAGGCGGTGAGATTCTCTGTGCCCGTTCTCAGAACTCCCACTACAACATCTGAATTTGTGGCATCTCTTTTGGGATATCTTCAGGTTGCTCTTGCACCTACCGACACCATACACGGCGTTCTCATGGAGCTTTACGGTGAAGGAGTACTGATTTTGGGAGACAGCGGAATCGGAAAAAGTGAAACTGCAATTGACCTTGTAAAGCGCGGACACAGATTGATAGCCGACGATGCAGTTGAAATTGCAAGAGTGTCCTCAAAAACTCTTGTTGGAACTGCTCCTGAGCTTATAAAATATTATGCTGAGCTTCGAGGCATCGGAATTGTAGATGTGCGCCGCTTGTTCGGTCTTGAGGCAGTAAAGAATACTCAAAGAATTGACATGGTCGTTTATCTTGAAGAGTGGGACCCCAACAAGTTCTATGATCGCTTGGGACTTGAAAAGGAGGAAATGGAAATCCTTGGAATCAAGGTTCCAAAAATATCAATACCCGTTACCCACGGACGTAACCTTTCCATTATAATTGAGGTTGCCGCAATGAACCACCGTGAAAAGCACATGGGCTACAATACCGCAGAGGAATTCTATCAAAGAACTATAGATCAGGCTGAAAGGCTTGAAAAAGAGCAGAACGAAAACAGCTAAGCGGTCCACGACCGCGGGGAAAGCTGTATCCTACAACAGTGCGCCTTTCTGAATTCGTTTTACTCCGAAATTGAGTGATTTCCACAAGGTAAATAAGCGGTCCACGACCGCAGGGAAAGCTGTATCCTACAACAGTGCATCTTTTAAAATTTGTTTTACTTTGAAATTGAGTGATTTCCGCAAAGTAAAAATCGGTCCACGACCGCAGGGAAAGCTGTACCCTACAACAGTGCGCCTTTCTGAATTCGTTTTACTCTGAAATTGAATAATTTAAAAAGAGCTGAAAACTTTAAAATGAGTTTTCAGCCCTTTTTTTGACTTGAATTATAATAAATGCAGCTTTTTAATAGTCCACCAAGGTCATATCAAAATCATCTGCAAACACGACCTCATATGAGGAGGTGTGCTGGGTCATGACCTTTAAGTATTCGCTATATACAAATTCCTCTCTCAAGGAATCAATATTATTTTTGATATAGTCATCGGTGATCTCAATTCTTTTTGTAATTGAGTAGCCAAGCTCCGTTTCGTAAACCTCGGAGACCTCACCAATCTTCAAGGATCCGACCTTTTCCTCAAAGTAGGCTTGCATGGTCATGGGTGCAAAATACCGCGGCTCTATGTTTTTGTCATCGCTGTATTCCTTGGCAAGAGCCGCCATGTCCTCACCGTCAAGAATACGCTGTCTCAAAGCCTTGGCAAGAGCCTCACCCCGAAGTCCGTCATGCTCTGTATCGGGGTAAATTACAATGTTCATGGCGGCAAGGAAGGTGTCCTTTACCTCTTTTTTTATCTCTTCATCGGTTGTAAGCCTGTTTGCAACATCCGAAAAATATGAGGAAACAACATATTCAAGCTCGATGAAGTAATAAATATCGTAATATACCTTTTCGCAAACATAACCTTTGTTGAGGCTTTCGATCATTTCCTCCTCAGTTTTGTAGGAAGCTCTCATTGCTTCCATTTCCTGCTTTAATAGCTTGAGGGTATCTTTTCCAACCTCAAGATCATAGGTATCTGCCATTTCTTCAATGGCGACAAGCTCCTTGAGTCTTGTAATGGCTTCTTCAACAATTTCCTCGTGGGTCTTGTTTTCGTTGCCCTCTGCGTATTTATATGAGCAGTAAAAATATCTGAAGAGATCATAGGAGATCTCTGTGTCTCCTACAGTAAGAGCAGTTTTTTCGTTGTTTGAGTGATATACCGTCTTGCAGGAAGCAAGGCATAAGATCGCTAAAACTGATAATAACAAAAATGATATAATTCTTTTCATAATTTACCTTTTGAGAAAAGGGACTGATTGGATTTACAACGCAGTCCCTTTTTGCAGCTTTACCGCTTAATTATTTCTTTTTATTTTTATTGTTGGTTTCCGATTTTTTTGCCGTGGCAGTTTTTTTCTCAGGATCATTTTTCTTTGATTTTATAAGAACAAATGCTGCGATGGCACCGCCCACAAGAATTACAGCAACAAGAACAACAATGAGGATTATCTCTGTAGATGAAATGCCGTTTGGCTTGGGTTCGGTTTGCGGAACATCTACGTTGGGGTCATCTGTTGAGTATTCCGTTGTAACCACCTTACCTTCAATAAGGTTTTCTGTGGCGTTGAGAAGTCTTACAAGGTCTGTGTACCTTACATATGAAACTCCAAGACCGTCAAGGGTATAGTAAGCGTGTCTTGAGTTATAAAGGTAGAAATTCAGAACACGGGTATTTCCGCCGAGTGTCTTTACCGTAATGGTTATATGGGGCTTTGTAAGATCGATCTTGGAAATTATATCCTCGGGAACCTCAACCTGTGTGGAGATTGAAAGCAGAACCTTATAGTAATTTGAGAAGTTTTTAAGTCCTGTGATCTTCTTTGTCGGTGATATGGGTGAAGTGCCCAGGGACTCAACAATTACGTCGTCAAGAAGCTTATTTACTGTATCTACCTTAAGTTTAAATGTTTCCTTCAGTGCGCTTAAGCCTGAACTTACATATTCAGCGGGAAGCTTTGTGCTGTCAATTGTAATTGAATCAACGCTGTAGAAGGGTGTAAGGAAGATATATGATTCATAGTAGAAGGAAAGGTTATGCTCAATGAACTCAACTGCCTCTGCTCTGACTTCAACGATTATGTTGTAAGCCACGTTCCAAGCGTAATAAATTTCGTTGTCGGAAACATTTGTTGTTTTTTCACTGAACATTACCCACTGTTCAGCCATGTGGGATTCGTTTGAAGCGAACATTGTTTTTGCTTCAAAAAGAAGCTGACGGTAGGGATTTTTCTTGTCAATTCCGTATTTGAGGAGGATGTCCTCGGGCATATCCTCAAGACTGTCGGGCTTTGCATAAACTACCTTTGATCCTGTAATTCCTTTTTGGAGAACCTCATAAAGAAGATTACTGTAGTCTGCACTTGCATCGTATTCGTGGATCACTCCATTGATCTTTGTATAAAGGTGGCTGGTCTTTGCGGTTTCGTTCAGCGCATCGCCTTCAAGCTTTTTGATCTCAAAGTATGGCTCAAGTCCCTTGTAGATGGCAAATTTCTTGGGAACATAATCCCTTTGGTCAAGAAGCTGTGTAATGGTTGGAGCCATCAGGCTGTAAACAGATCCGTTGATAAGTGATGCATAGTAGTTGCTGATGATGTACACTGTGGGCCTCATTTTGCCCTCAGCGTCGGTATAATAAGCATAGTAGCCCGTTGCTGTTGGGATCTGATTACCCATCGTAACGGTATATTTTTTTCCGTCTCTTGTTGTAACTGTATATTTTGTGGGCATTGATGCTTCATCAAAGCCGTATGCTGACATTGTGATCTCATCTACAGAATTAAATTCAATTCGATCCTGGACCTTCATTTGTGTAAAGTAGCCGAGAATTGTGATAAGGGATGAGGTGTCATAGCTGATGCCTGTGTAATTCTCAATACCCCAGAGCTTGCTCTTTGAATCAAAGAACATTGCCCATTCCTCGTATTTGTCAACCACTGAGCCGTCCTCTTTTACAGGCACCTTATTTTTAATGTCCACGCGGTCAATGTCATTTTCGGAAAGCATGGGCATCATTCCAATGCTTCCGCCCTGCAAAAGCACTTCTCCGTTGTGGGGCTCAAGTGTGTTTGAGTTGGTTTGAGGATCTTCTGTGGAAAGCTTGGGGATAAGCACAAAGATGTAGATCGGAATGACCACCGCAAGAAACGCCGCGAGGACGATAATAAGCTTGGTCTGTCGGGAAATTACGGAGCTTTTCTTTTTGTTGCCCGTCTTTTCGGAGGGCTTTTCCACAGAATAGTCATATCCCTCGTCAAGAAAGCTTTTGTATTCGTTATCTTTTTTCATTATCTGTTCTTTCTCCTTACCCAGACAATAACGCCGACAACAGAAAGTGCTACGGGTAAAAGCGCTGTAACGGCAATAGTCCAAATGATTTGCTGACCCTCTGTAATTGTAAGACCTTCGGAGAGGTACTGCTTGTAGCTGATATTTACAACATCGGGGTCAATGCTGTTAAGAGACATGGCACGAAGAGCGGCATAAATGATGTCTCTGTTTCCAAAGCTCTTCAAATATTCATCTGAAATGAAGCTTGAGGAGGATCCTGCAAGAACATATGATGTATATGTGCTGGCGTTGTCCACGATGATATCTCTTCCTGAAATTGCAAGAAGTGTTTTGTAGCCTGTGTCATATGACTGGGAAGCATTTTCAAGATTTGTTACTGTTGCGGAGTTTGAAATTGTAATAATGGAGTCAACATAGTAGGCATCGCTGAGAGATGACGATTTTGTTGCCTCGATCTTGAGAGCGGATGCATTCTTGATAAGTGTCTTGATCTCAAGCTCCTTGATGGTCTTTATAAATGAATATCCAAGCCCCTGTGAGTTCTTGTTGCTTTCGTCGCTGGTGATATATGTTCCCACAATGGTCTTTTTGTCATCGCTAAGGGCATTGGATGCACCCTCTGTAACTGAGCTTGCAGAATAATAGATTCCGTAATCCTGCATAAGAGAAACAAGCTCGGAAAGCTTTCCGTTGAGAGAGAATTCGGGGTCGATGAATGTGAGCATGTGGTGGGGGATCTTGTCATAGTCAATAAAATCACTGATTTTTTTGACTTCATTTACATCGCTGTTGATTCCGCCAAAATCTGTTTTGGGGGAGTTGATGATTACAAGCTTACCCTTTTCGTAGTCGAAATCCTCTTTTGTGAGGTCGATCTCCTTTACAGTGTATCCTGCGATAGCAAGAAGCTCGCGAAGCTCGGAAAGCTCTGTGTCCTCTCCGTGACCGGTTGTAATATATGCAATTGAGTCAGTGGAGAAAAGTTGAAGGATACTGCTTGTCATTTTGTTTTCAATATTGAAAAGTGTATATTTGTCTCCTGAGGAGAGGCTTGAGTCTGTGAGATAGAAAAGAGTGTAGGGAACTGAAATATATTTTCCGTCGGGACCTTCAAAATAAATATCTGTTGCTGAGATGGTCTGTGAGGTTTTGTCAACAGAGTGCAAAAGATACTTCTGAACCTTTTCGGGAGTTTTGTTGGGTTCAATGAACTCAAGGTCGATAAAGTCAAATTCCTCATCATACTGCTTTGCCATTTCATAAACCTGCTTCAGCATTACATATGATGTGTTGGAAAGAACGGTTTCACTTGACATGAATACGATCTTTACCTTAAGATCCTTTGCCTCTTCCTCGGGAAGAGATGATTTCATGTTGTCAAAAAGGACTCTTGTTGTGTCGGAGATTTCAAAAAGCTGCTCCTTTGTCATGTCAATGTGGAAAAATGAATAAAAATTATTTCCAAGTGCCGAAACAACTATGTTGAGTAATAATACAGCGGCGATAACAAGGGCAGTATATACCACCGCCATTGATCCGTATTTGAATTTTTTTGTATTGTTTTTCATTTTGCTACCTCCTGTCTATCAGTTCCAACGGCGCTTCTCAAGAACACGCACTGTAAGGAACACAAAAATGGAGCTGAGTGAGATATAGTAGATCACCGCGGGGATATCAAAAATACCGTAGGTGAAGTTTGTAAATCTGGAAAGAATTGAGATCCAGCTGAGGATTGTCTTGAGCCATGTTGCAGAAACTGAACCTTCAATAATGCTTGTACCCACAAGAACAAGAAGAATTGACATTGTAACGATACATGATACGAACTGATTTTCTGTAAGAGATGATACAAACACGCCCACTGCAATACAAGCGCCTCCGATAAGGAGTACCACGATCACAGATCCGATGAGGGTTGCAGTTGCAACACTGCCGTATTCATAAAGAAGAACAAAATTAAAGCATGAAACCAAAATTCCCGATGCGAACACTGAAAATGCCGCAAGATATTTGCCCATTACGATTCCGAAAAGGGATACGGGAGAGGTGAGAAGAAGCTGCTCTGTCTTTGTTTTACGCTCCTCTGCAAAAACCTTCATTGTCAAAATCGGAATTATGAGAATGAACGAAAGCAGAAGAAATGAAAAATAGTTCTGCACATAGCTGTCTGCTCCCGCAAGTATTGTTGATATGGAGAAAAGCACTCCGTTTACTGCAAGAAAGATTGCCAGAAATACATATCCTATGGGAGTTGTGAAATAGGATCTGAGTTCTCTTTTAAAAATTGCCTTCATTTCTTAGATCTCTCCTTTTTTGTTTTTTTGGATTTTGAGGAAGTCTCGCTGCTTTCATCGTTTTCGCTGACAGCGGAAATGAAAATATCCTCAAGGTTTGCGCCCGTTGATTCCATACCGATTACAGGCCAACCCCTATGTGATATTGTGTTGAAAAGAGCCTTACGGATATCAATTCCCGGTGAGCTTTTTACATGATAGGATATACTGTCCATGTCCTGACGTCCAAGAGATTCCGCAAATGCAACTCCGGACATACCGCAAAGTGTATCAAGCACCTCTTTCTCAGGACCGCAGATCTTAACCGTAACATCACGTCCGCCTGAAAGAACTGTTGAAATGTTTTCTGTTTTTTCGTCAGCAACGATCTTTCCCTTGTTGATGATGATGATCCTGTCGCAAACTGCCTGAACCTCACCGAGAATATGAGTGCTGAGAATTACAGTGTGATGAGCGCCGAGGCGGCGGATAAGATCGCGGATCTCAACGATCTGCTTGGGGTCAAGGCCTACCGTGGGCTCGTCAAAAATGATTACAGGGGGATTTCCCACAAGAGCCTGTGCAATTCCAACTCTCTGACGGTATCCTTTGGAAAGGTTGCGGATAAGTCTGTTGCGATGCTCATTGATCTCAACAACGGAGCAGACCTCGTCAAGATGCTTTTCACGGTTGAGGGTACAACCCTTAAGCTCGTAAACAAACTTAAGGTACTCAATAACCGTCATATCAAGGTAGAGAGGAGGTATTTCGGGAAGAAATCCTATAAGCTTTTTGGCTTCAATGGGGTTTTCAAGAATATCAATTCCGTTGATCTTTGCACTGCCCGATGTGGAAGAAAGATAACCGCAGAGAATATTCATGGCTGTGGATTTTCCTGCGCCGTTGGGGCCGAGGAATCCAACGATCTCGCCCGGCTGAATTGAGAAGGATACATCCTTCAGGGCTTCGATCTTTCCGTAATTTTTGACTAAATGCTCTATGTTTATCATGGCAAATATGTTTTCGTACTAAAAACGAAATTTCTCCTTACAGTATTTCAAAATAATTCATTATATTATAGCACATTTTTTTAAACAAATCAAGAATAAGAATTGTTTTTTTGAATATTTATATGCTTTTTTATTGATTATTCTGTTAATTTCTTATGACATATGCGGTCCACGACCCCAGGGAAAAGCCATACCCTGCAACAGTGCGCCTTTTTAATTTTTTCAAAACTGAGAAATTTACTATAAAGCAAAAACCCCGAGGAGCGATACCTTCGGGGCTTTGGTTCATTTATAAAATTAAATCAATCAAGCTTGCTTTGCTTGATGACCATTCTGTTGTCGCGTCCTTCAAAAAGCAGGGCATAGAAATTTCCGAAAAGGCGGCTTGTAATGCGTTCAGCGTAAACACTTTTCAGCTCTGTAGATGTGAGGTTTGTGCTGATGATCATTGCCTTGTCCCTGCAAAGTCTTGTGTTGATCACGTTATAGATGACGGAAACCGAGTATGGAGTATTAAGCTCTGTTCCAAGGTCGTCGATAATGAGAAGGTCTGCGTCAAAATACTTTGCGCTGGGGCTGTCCTCGTCCTCCTGACCCTGACCAAACCGCAGGCTTGAGAAGTCAGAGATCATTGTCTGTGAGGAAACATATACTACATAATAGCCTTTTTCTATAACCTTTTTGGCAATTGATGTGGAAAGATGGGTTTTCCCAAGTCCTGTGCCTCCAATGAAAAGAAGATTTGCGTTGTCCTCGTTTCCGAAGTCATCGGCATAATCCTTGCAGATCTGCAAATTGTTTTCAGCTCTTTCGCGGAACTTGATATCATAGTATGATGTGTTGAAGCTTTCAAAATCCTGTGTTTTTGCAAGACTGCCAAGTCCGGAAAGGGTCAGAGATTCTGTTGCAATGGCTTTTTTTAGGCAGTGACACATCTTTCCATCGTGATATCCGGAGTCTTGACAATCATTACAGGTGAAAACAGGGTCGGTATAATTTTCCGGCAAGCCGTAATTTGCAAGAATTTCGGCTCTTCTTTTAATAAGGCGGTAGTTTTCCTCCTCGATCACCTTGAGGCGTCTTTCGAGGTTTTCCTTTCCCTTTGTGATCTCATCCATGATCATCATTCCCGTCATGGAAAGACGTTCATCTATTTTTTTAATTTCCGGGAGCATGGCATGCAGACTTTTTGTTTTTTCTTCAGCTTTTTCCAAAGCGATTTGTCTGCGGCTTTCATATTCCCGTTTAAGCTTTGTCATAACTCCTGGGAATGCTTTCATTTCAGTTACCTTCCTTATGTTTAGTTAAAATATTTATTGTTCTTTTCAAATTATTTCTTCAGCATCAGTCTTTTTTTGCGGATTTTTTCTTATATGTGCTTTCAAGGGCAATTTGGAAGAATTCCGTTTCGTCGAAGCTGCTTTGGGTTTTTTGATCCTTTTTTTCAGCTCTGTGCTTTTCATTACTTGCCTTTGCTTCCTCGACGGAACGTATACCCTGTTCTGCAAATGACGTGATGATCTTGTTCATATATGGCATTGATGCATTGCCTGTGGAATCCACGGTAAGCTCGTAGGCGTAGTGGATAAGTTCGTAGTCATAGCCCTGCCACTCCTCGAAGAATCGCTTTTCGCGGGTGGTGAGGGTTCTTTTTTCAATGCCAAACAGCTTTTTCATTTTTGCCTCAAAGCTGTTCTTTTCCTCGATCCTTGCAAGCTCTTCAAGAAGCCCCTCGTATGTGACGATATTCTTTTCAAAATTTGCAACCGCCACGGAATATGCAAATTTCATGGGCTGGCTTTTGTCCTTTGACATGGCAAGGAGCTGAAGTATATATGCCTCATCAAATCTGAAATAATCATACATGGTGACAAGCATATTCAGCTCTGCAGGACGAAGAGGTCTTGCAAAGAATGAAGAGCTTTCGCACTCGTTGCGCAGTCTGTCAAGGGCTTTATTTTCGGTGACGATGCGGTCAAGCTCGGGACCTGAATATTGGGGCGGTGCATTTGAAACTACTGTGACCTTATGCTGCTTTTGGGGTTCTTCCTTTGTTGCAGGGGCTTTTTGTTGAGCTTCATCTTCCTTTGAGGGCGCACCCTTGCCGGAGATCTTCACAAATCCCGCGCCTCGCAAAAATGCAAGTGCGTTTTCTACCTCAACTCTTGAAAATCCGAGAGCGGTTGCGGCAGATTCGGATTTAAAATCAGTGAGGGTCTTGCCCATGTTACTGCATATGTAAAGAAGAAGCTTCAGCTCATTTTCTCCAATGGCTTCGATCTTGTCAAGAACACCAAGTGGCAGAGAAAGGACGCCCTCGGTATAGTTTATAGTGACTTTCATTATAAGCTCCGTAATTTTAAAAGTTTTTTGATCTATAAGACTTTTATTGTATGATTTATGACATAAATGTGAGGTTACACACATTTCGCACAGGGTTTTGAACATTTTTTTGGGGAGTCCAATGTTGAAAAAGGCTATATTATGGGAAAAAACAACGAGTTTCACAACTTTTGCACAGAGTTTTGCACAGTGTTGAAAACTCGAATGTTGAGAACGTGCCGAAAACCGACGTAAAAACGCCCACAAAAACCTTTGTTGTACATTTGTGATCATACAAAAATCGGTAAAATGATCTTCACTTAATTATAACATGAACACCCCCTGCGTATCAAGGGGTTTTTAAAAAATATTAATAAGTTTTGTAAATAAAAATTTATATAAATTTCAAAAAAAGTATTTTCAAAACGAAAAAAGTATGATATAATGATATGGATTATTGAGCTTGGAGGCAAATTATGAAAAAAACTGCAGTGGTAATGCTTATAATAGCGATCTTGTCAGTAAGTCTTGCTGTTACCGTATTTGGAGATACAGCAACGGAGGCACCTGTGCCTACATCAACAGCAGTTCCTCAGGGGATTGTTCTGGATTCCTCCATTGTATTTGCAATATTGATTTTTGCCGCTGCCATAGGAGTTGGCGCGGGATATTGGTTTGCCAGAAGAAGATGAGTCTTTTTCGTGTTCATTTTTGCGGATTTTGCATATAATCATTTGTATAAGGATAAATATTACTAATTTTGTGAAAGGTCAATTCCTTTGTTATGAAGAAAATTAAGATAATCGGCGGCAATTCTCTCAACGGCGAAATTGCCATCAGCGGAATGAAAAACGCCGCTATGCCTATAATATATGCCTGTCTTCTTGTTAAGGGAGACTGTTATATAGATAACCTTCCTGATATAAGGGATGTTCGTATATGTCTTGAGATCATTGAAAATATGGGTGCCAAGGTTGAACGCTTGAATGAAAGCTCTGTAAAGATCAACTGTGACGGCGCTGTTGGCGGAAGCGCGCCTTCTGAGCTTGTTTCAAAGATCAGAGCATCCTATTATCTTCTGGGCGCGGAGCTTGGCAGATTTGGCAAGACAAAGGTAACACTTCCCGGGGGGTGTAATTTCGGAAGCCGCCCTATAGATCAGCATTTGAAGGGATTCCGTGCTCTTGGCGCGGTAATGGACGCATCAAGCGACGAGTATGTTGTGGGAGAGGCTCCCGATGGACTCCATTCTGCAAATATATTCTTTGATCTTGTATCCGTGGGAGCAACTATCAACGCGATTTTGGCAGCTGCATGTATTGAGGGTACTACCATTATAGATAATGCTGCCCGTGAGCCCCATATAGTTGACCTTGCAAACTTCCTCAATACCTGCGGAGCTGACATCAGAGGCGCGGGAACGGAGACCATCAAGATCAACGGCAAGAAGGAGCTGAGGGGATGCTCGTATACCATAATTCCCGATATGATCGAGGCAGGGACATATCTCATTGCCGCGGCGGCAACAAAGGGATGTATCAAGATCACGAACGTAATTCCCAAGCATCTTGAATCCACTGTTGCAAAGCTGGAGGAAATGGGTGTAAAGATCATTGAAGAGGGTGAAAGCGTAATTGCTGACGGAAGGGAAGTTGTTTTGAAGCCTGTGGCGATTAAAACAAGACCGTATCCCGGATTCCCAACGGATATGCACCCTCAGTTTGGAACTCTTTTGTCAATTGCCAGCGGTGAAAGCACTGTAATTGAGGGTATTTATGAAAAGAGATTTAAATATGCCGACGAGCTTGCGCGTATGGGAGCAAGGATCACTGTACAGAACGAAAGAGCCTCATTCAAGGGAATTGCAAGGCTCCATGGAGCGACGGTGAGAGCAACTGATTTAAGAGCGGGCGCGGCAGTTGTACTTGCGGGGCTTTGCGCAGACGGAGTAACATATATTGAGGATGTACATATAATCGAGCGCGGATATGACGATATCGTTGGCAAGCTGAAAAATGTTGGCGCAGATATTGAATATATAGATTGCTGAATAAAAAATACAGAGGTGAAAAACATGTATCTTGACGAACGTGCGGAATGTAAATTAAGCTTATTTAAAAAGGTTTTCATGTATGAAACAGATTATTGCGGACTTGTTGTTGATGGCAAGGACGGAGTTGTTTCTGTTTTTTGCACTAACTACAGACATGATGAAATTTATTGCTGTATTCTTCTCGGTGCGGAAAAGAACTTGAGAAACATGCCCATAAAGATCAGAGAAAGATACGGACAGCTCTTTATCGAGTGCATGGGCACCCGTGCCATGATCGATTATTCCAAGAAGAAATGCGCAACCAATGACAGCGATGTGTCAATATACGGTTCAAGTTCATGGGGTACAAACGTACAGATCCCTTGGAACAGCTACAACGACGTATTCTTTGAATAATGGAAAAGCATTTATAATTTATAAACCTTAAAAAAGGCTGTAAATAACTCGGAAAATGAGTTGTTTACAGCCTTTTTGTTGTGTAAAAATTATTGTATAATAAATGAATTTCTAAAGCTTCGGACACTGTATCATCTGCAAGGTCAAGTCACCGAAAGAGCAAACACATAGCTTATGCCCAAAGAGCTCAAGCTCACAGAAATTGTGGGGAGTTGATTTCATTTTACTGTAGCCAACTGTAATTCCGTCCCCATGGAGCTTGGAAAATGACTCAAAATGTACCCATTCGGAAATGCTTTTATTGCCATCAAGAAATCTTTTTGCCACGCCTTCGGATATCTGTCTGTCCGCCTTTTCAATGTCAATTCCCACATTGAACGGGGCGATTGCTATGGCGATCATGGACTCGGTATGGGATATGGAAAAGTGAAATTCTCCGCCTTCGAGGTACGGCTTACCCATGCTTGTTTTAAGTATTATTGCATTTTTGTCAAGTGCCATGGATCTGACAATGCTGTATGCCCTGTTGCTGATGTCCTTTGGAGTCCCGCTAAATTTGGTGAGTATAAGCTTTATCATAGGGATGCCGCCTTTTTCCTGTGCTTGAGCTTACAAACAAGAAGCTCTGTGGGACGGGAAAGAATTGACATAAGACCAAGGACATAATAAGCGCCGTAGTCAAGCCCAAGCTTTAGTGTTACAAATCCGAGGGCGGCACCGCCGAGGATCGAGAATACATATGCCCCCTTCTTTTCAAAGGGAAGTGTGCCAAAGCCTAAAAGGAAAAGAGATGGGAAGAATACATTTGCGTCAAGAGCAATGAAGCTGACATAGTATATGGCGTTTAGCTCCGTGCCCTCATAAAGAAATGCAAGAACGGCAATAAGCACTGCATAAAACAGCGCGCCATGGATAAAATGTATTCTTTTTCTTAAGGACAGATAAACATATGCAAAGAAAAGCGCGAACAAGTTTCCTGCACCGAAAAATCTGCTTTTATAACCCATGAGAAGATCCCATACCGAGACGCTTCCAAACTTCAAGCCCTCAACAACGCTGTGAGTTGGGGAATATACCCTTGGGATCATCAAAAGAAGTATGATCACAGTGAAAACAACAGGCTCAAGGCTTATATATTTATCCGTAAATCTGCGTAAATTACTGAAAGCGAAAATGAGTGCGCCTCCAAGCAGATAGAAGCCGAGAGGGGTATCGCATGGAATACAAATGCAGAGAGCCAATACTCTTACTGCAATTGTCAGGTCAAATTCCTTCTTCATGAATATGCACAGACAGGCTTCAAGGACAAATGAAGCAAGAAGTGCCACTGCCAGCCCCGTGGCTATATTGGTTGTAAGGTAAATACAGGATATGATGATTGCGGGTAAAAATGCTATAAGGTAATCGATTGTATATCCAAGACTGCGGGCAGGATAACGGGGCAAAATTGAAAGCAGTTTATTTATCATTATTGCACCCCCTAAGATAATTGTCGATTTTCTCTGCAAGGGGAATTCCCACAGGGCAGACATTTGAGCAACAGCCGCAGGACATGCATTTGAAGGTGCCATCCATTGCGGCACCTGAGACTATCATATACGGCGAAAGCTCTGCGGGACAAACCTTGCGGCATTTTCCGCAGGAGATGCATGAGCTGTGCTTCTCGGCAAGGGATAAATACCCCTTTTTAAAGGTTACCGAGGCGATATCGCTTCCAATGATCCTTTCGTCCTCTTGCGGAAATCCAATGCCCGAATTACCAACAACGACCTGCCATTTTGATGCTTTTGCAGGAGCATTTTCGGCAAAGTGTTTCTTCAAATCGCCAAAGCTTGTACCTGCGGGGCAGAATATGTCTTCATAGTATTTTTTGTACCGTACTCTTATCCTGTGACCTGTATATGCAGTTGACTCGTTGAAGGCGTCATATACCGCCATGCAAGACAGGGGCGAGAGAACATACACATCGGAAAAGGGGGTATAGGGGTAGACTGCTCTTGAAATTGCTTCGGGTGCTTCAAGAGGGTGAATTTTCGGAAGCATGGCGATCAAAAACATTTCTCTGTCATAGGTCGTTTTTTCAATTGCTTTTGCAAGACCCTTGCTTGATTTTGGAATTGTAATGACTGCCGAGCGGATGCCAAGGGCAAGCAATATGATCTTTGCGCCGTTTATAATTTTTTCAGCATGTTCCTTTGAGGGATCATACATGCAGTTTATTATGACCCTTCTGGTGTTTCCCATTTCCTGTCTCAAAAGTATTTCCGTGCTGTCGGGCAGACCTGCCAAGAGCATATATGAAATCAGCTCATGACGGCTTTCTGCGTCAAAGCCTCCGGAATACTCCTCAATTGGCTTTGCTTCTTGGCTCGTCTTTCCGCAAACGGTTATGAAATCCTCGGAAATGCGGGAAATATCACCGCTGAGCGATGCATATACGCAAAATCCGTTTATGCTCTTGGCAATAAGATCTCCTTTAGATACCTTGTCACCAACCTGACAAACGGGGGTTGCGTCGGATATATATATTTCTGCCTTGGAGGGCTCAAACGCGGGAATATTCAGTTTTTTTGCGGCTTTGTTTTTATATTTGATTCCGCCGATTATGGTGTACTGCATAGCTTGACCTCTTAGAATTTCATACCCCCATTATAGCATACTGTTTTTTCTATGTCAACACCGTTTTGACAATGAAAAAAATGTACGGTGATATAACCTCCCATGAAAATGGAGTTTTTAAAAGCTGTGCTCTATAACAGTGCGCCTTTTTAGATTTGTTTTACATCAAAACCGAGCAATTTCATACAACTTGAAAAGTGGTCCGCGACCGCTTTTATTTTCTTTTGGCTTTTATGATGAATATGCCGTTTCCGTCATTTATTGTGGCGCTGACAAGATCTACACTGTGTCCCGACATACATTCCTTGACAATGCCCACGCTTGAAAATACACGGTCAAGGGCTTCATGACCTTGGGTTTTCACTGCAACTTCACCTTGGTTTCTGAGTATTCCCGCAATTGCCGCCGCCATCATGTCGGGGCTTGAGGCGGAATAAACTGTAATTGTTTGCATATTTCTCCTTATTGAACGTATAATAGCTTCTTAAAATATAATATGCTATATTTTACGTAATGATCATTTCATTCGGCTTTTGAACACCAAGGCTGTGGAAAATCCGAATATTATTGCGGCGGTGATTCCTGCAGATGCGGCGCTGATGCCGCCCTTGAGGGCTCCAATAAGACCTTCCTTGTCAACGGCATTGCGGACTCCCTCTGCAAGAGTATGTCCAAAGCCCGTCAGGGGCACTGTTGCCCCTGCTTTTCCGATCTCTATAAGCTTGTCATAAATTCCAACAGCGGAAAGAATCACTCCTGCTACCACATATCCAACAAGAATTCTTGCGGGAGTCAGCTTGGTTCTGTCAATCAGCACTTGAGCGACAAGGCACAGGGTACCGCCGATTATAAATGATGAAATATAGTTTGTGAAGTCCATTATTTGTTATCCTTTCTGCTTGATATATGAATGGCGTGGGCAATTCCGGGGATTGAAAGTCCCTGCTGAACGCTTGCAGGGCTCATCATTGCCCCAGTTGCGATATACAGTACATTTTTCCACTGACCGCTTTTAAGCTTTGGCAGTATATGAGTGCAAAGAACCGAGGCAGAGCAACCGCAACCCGAGCCTCCCGCGTGCATATCCTGACGCTTTCGGTCATAGATAAGCATACCGCAATCGTAGTAGTTGTCAAATAGTGTGTACCCACTGCGGTGCATAAGGTCGATTACAATTGAGTGTCCCTCATATCCAAGATCCCCTGTGAAAATGCCGTCAAAAAATGAGGGCTTTTTTCCCGAGGAAGCAAAATATCGGGAGAGGGTCTCCACTGCCGCAGGAGCCATTGCCGCGCCCATGTTGTTGGCGTCGTTTATGCCTCCGTCACGGACGATGCCGGGAAGTACATGTGTGATATAGGGGCCTTCGCCGTCCTTTGACAAAATAAAGGATGCTGCCGCTGTTACAGTCCATTGGGATGTGGGTGAGCGTTGGTTTCCGTATTCAAGAGGGTATCTGAACTGACGCTCGGCGGAGCAAAAGTGGGAGGAGCATACAGCACCGCATTTTTTGAAATGTCCCGAATCTATGCCAATTGCTCCAAGGGTGAGAGCCTCTGCGGATGTGGAGCATGCTCCGTATATTCCGAAGAAGGGAATATCAAAGGATAAAAGACCGTAGGCAGAGCCTGTGCATTGGTTGATCAGATCCCCTGCGTAAAGAGCGTCGATGTCATCGGGAGAAAGATCTCCTTTTTTCAGCGCAAAATTAAAGGAAAGGCGCTGAGCCTCATTTTCTGCCTGTTCCCAAGTGTCCATGGAAAACCTTCCCGAAAGGTCGATGTGATCAAAATATTTTCCAAGGGGACCTTCCCACTCCTTTTCACCGCCCACACAAGCCCATGAGTGAATTGACGGCGGATCATGTAGCTTAATAATTCCTTTTTGCATATCATCACCTCAAATAATCTGTTTCTTTTATAAAATTCCCAATTTTTAGTGGTTTATTCACTGCACTATTTACAATTGATAATTAATGTGGTATAATGGTGAAAAGAGCTGATAAGGAGATGATATGATGTATCCTGAGTGGACAAAGAAAAAGAAAAAAGCCGTCACATTCAGCTATGATGACGGTGTTACACAGGATTTCAGACTTGTGGAGCTTCTCAACAAGTATAACTTAAAATGCACGTTCAATATAAATTCGGAGCTTTTGGGAACATGCGGAAGACTCATCAGAAACGGAATGAAGATCTCCCACTATAAAGTAGATCCCGCTCACGTAAAAATGCTGTATGAAGGACATGAGGTGGCAGTGCATACCCTTGACCACCCAAATCTCACTTCTCTTTCCAAGGAGGAGATCATTCGTCAGGTGGAGGAGGACCGAAAAAATCTTGAAGAGCTTGTGGGATATCCCATTGTTGGCATGGCTTACCCCTGCGGAGGCGTCAACAACGATGACAGGGTTGCGGAAATAATAAAGAATAATACAAGCATAAAATACTGCAGGACCATAACCAATACAGACAGCTTCGATATTCAAGAAAATCTGTATAGATTCAACCCCAATGTATATCACGTTCTTGAATTTGACAGAATGATGGAAATGGGCAAAAAATTTGTGGAAATGACTCCCGATAAGCCGCAAGTATTCTATATCTGGGGACATTCCTATGAAATGGACTTTGAAAGTGATTATTGGGCTCGTCTTGAGGAATTTTTCAAGCTTATTTCGGGGCATGATGATATTTTTTACGGAACAAACAAAGAGGTATTACTGTAAAAGGAGATAAATATGGCAAAAAATAAGAATAAAAATCCATGGACCTCCTGGATTCCCGCCGTTTTGACAGTGGTGGCGGTGTACTTTGGAAGATCGATCTTCACACAAAGACAGTTTATAACCATATGCGTTTTGGGAACCATCGTATGTGTGATCGGATTTTTTGCAACCTCTAAAATGCTTTTGAAGGATAAGTGCAGCAAGTCGGTGTTGGTATTCAACAAAATAATTATATCGCTGGGACTCGGATGCTTATTGGGTTCTGTGATGACAGGCTTTGTTTATACCTTTATAAACCGTCCATGGTTTCCTTTTTGGGGCATTTCTCTTGTGATCGGCTTGAGCTTGGGAATTCTTTTTACAGTCAAAAATATCAGAAAGACAAAAAGAAAAGGCATTGAGATACTTGTGGGAATTGTTTTTTCGGCACTCTTCATGTTTTTGGCATCGATGTATATCTCCCATTTAAACTACATTCTCGATGTGTCGGATCCCGTGACTGTCAAGACCGTAATTGTTGAAAAGGATGTTCAAAGACGCAGAAAAGGACCTGATGAGTATATGTTCTGTGTTGAAATCCATGGCGAGAGCTTTGACATCAAGGTTTCTTACGATGAGTATGAAAGCTTCCAAAAAGGGGATGTATATTCCTTTGAAAAATATAACGGTGCATTTGGCGAGCCGTTCTATATATCAAAGTGATTGTTAGACCCTTTTCAAACCAAAGTAGTATTCTGAAACATTGCGCCTTCAAAAAAAGCACTTATGGAAATTACTTGCCATAAGTGCTTTTGCTATAGCCGAAGAGAAAAGCGATCAGATCAAGCCCCGCTCCTCCATTGCCCTTTTGACAGCGGCGGAATAGGAGCTGTTGATGTTTGGTGAGGACATGATGATGTTGAGAAGCTCCTTTGGAGAGGAAAGCTTGATGCTTTCTACCTCATCGCTTTGGAGAACACATTTATTGATGTCGAATTTAGCCTTTATGAAATAAATATCTATAAAGCTGTATCTTCGTTTGATCTTCTTTATAAAGTCAAATTGATCTCTTTCGAGGTCAAGTCCAAGCTCTTCCTTGGCTTCGCGGATTCCTGCGGCAATGCTGTCCTCGCCTGAGGATACTGCTCCGCAGGTGACACCCCAGACACCCGGAAGGGATTTTTTCTTTTTGGAGCGCTTTTGCAGAATGAACATTCCCTTGGAATTGTAGATAAACATGTGGACGGAAAGGGAATACTCGCCGTTTTTAATGGGAGTGCCGCGGACAATTGTTTTGCCTGTGGGGTTTGCATCCTCGTCATAAAGATCAAGAACCTCGTGATCCTCGGGCAAGGCGGATCTTATGACCTTGATGTTTTTGTCCTCCATTTTAATCGCCTCGATTCAATTTGTGTCTTTTATTTTCTCACCGTGTATATTATATAATATTATATATATCGGTGTCAATGGTAGAAAGGTACAAAAAAACAGCCGTTTTAGGATTGTAAAGCAAAAAAGTGAATAAAATTTACCTTACAAACAAAAACGGCTATAAAATGGCTATAAATAGGCTTAAACGTTAAATCTGAACACAACGATATCTCCGTCGTTCATAACGTAGTCCTTACCCTCGCTTCGTATGAGTCCTTTTTCCTTTGCAAAAACCATATTTCCTCCGCACTCAACAAGATCGTCATATGCAATAACCTCTGCTCTGATAAATCCGCGCTCAAAATCGCTGTGGATCTTACCTGCCGCTTTGGGAGCCTTTGAGCCTCTTGTGATAGTCCACGCTCTGACCTCCTTGGGTCCTGCTGTGAGGAAGCTGATGAGTCCGAGAAGGGAATAGCTTTCCTTAATGAGCTTGTCAAGTCCGCACTCGGTAATTCCAAGGTCGGAAAGGAATGCCTCCTTGTCCTCGCGGTCAAGCTCTGAAAGCTCTGCCTCAATGGATGCGCATACGGGAAGAATTCCCGAATTTTCGGAAAGAGCATATTTTTCAAGTGCGAGGAAAAGCTCAGATGAGCGTCCGCCGTCGGCAACATCATCCTCGGAAATGTTTGCGGCATAAATTACGGGCTTTGCTGAAAGAAGGGGCATGTCAGCGATCATCTCGCGCTCGTCGTCCGTCATGGCAACGGCTCTTGCAGGCTTACCCTCCTCAAGCTCCCCGTGGAGACGCTCAAGGAAAGCAACCTCAGCCTCCTTGGTTTTGTCGCCCTTGAGAATTTTCTTTGTTCTGTCGATACGGCGTTCGATCAGCTCAATGTCGGAGAAGATAAGCTCAAGATTGATGGTTTCAAGGTCGCGAAGAGGATTTACGGATCCGTCAACATGAATAATATTTCCGTCCTCAAAGCAACGGACAACGTGAATGATGGCATCTACCTCGCGGATGTGGGAAAGAAATTTGTTTCCAAGCCCTTCACCCTTGGAAGCGCCTTTTACAAGTCCTGCAATGTCCACAAATTCAATTGTTGCAGGAGTATATTTTTCGGGACTATAAATTTCAGCAAGATAGTCAAGTCTTGAGTCAGGGACTGTTACAACTCCTACGTTTGGCTCAATTGTGCAGAAGGGATAGTTGGCAGCTCCTGCTCCTGCGTTTGTAAGAGCATTGAACAGAGTGCTTTTTCCAACGTTGGGAAGTCCTACAATACCAAGTTTCATAAATGCACCTCATAATAATGTAAAAATAATAATATCGTAGAGATTATAATACAAAAAGTGAAAATAATCAAGTTTATTTATTAATTATTTAAAAATTATTTTCACTTATGTATAAATGTTTATCGGAATTCTGTTGACAAAGGGGTAGAAATGGTGTAAAATAGTTGTGTAATCTGAATAATTATAATTATTGTTTGATTTTAGGAGGTTAATATTATGATGGATACAAAAATTCTTGTCATTGATGATGACGTAAATATATGCGAGATGATCAAGCTTTATCTCGAAAACAGCGGATATGAGGTTAAGACTGCCAACGACGGTGTTGAAGGAGTTAGCTTCTTCAAGTCCTATGATCCCGATATTGTACTTCTTGATATTATGCTTCCTCGAAAGGACGGCTGGGAGGTTTGCCGTCAGATCAGAGAGGTTTCATCAAAGCCCATCATCATGATCACAGCAAAGGGAGAGACCTTTGACAAGGTTCTCGGTCTTGAGCTTGGAGCTGATGACTTCATTGTCAAGCCCTTTGACATGAAGGAGCTTTCAGCAAGAATCAAGGCAGTGCTTCGCCGTTCAAACCCCAGAGAAACAACTGAGTCCGATGAGGTCGTAAGATTTGACAATATAGAGATCAGCAAGCAGAAATATGAGCTTAAGCTTAAGGGCAAGAGCGTGGACATTCCTCCCAAGGAGCTTGTTCTTCTGTATTTCCTTGCATCAAACTGCAACAGAGTTTTTTCAAGAGATCAGCTTCTTGACAAGGTTTGGGGATTTGATTATCTTGGCGACTCCCGTACAGTTGACGTACACGTAAAGAGACTCCGCGAAAAGCTTGACGGTGTGTCTGACAAATGGACTCTGAAAACTGTTTGGGGCGTTGGCTACAAGTTTGAGGTATTTGAATAAGCAGCCCACGGCTGCAGGGGAAGCTGCACTCTGTAACAGTGCGACTTTATAAATTTGAATTACTCCCAAACCGAGTAATTTCCCATAATGTAAATAAGCAGCCCACGGCTGCAGGGAAAGCTGCACCATACAACAGTGCGACTTTATAAATTTGAATTACTCCAAAAACGAGTATTTTTCCATAATATCAAAAAGGGTTTCAGTCACCCACAGTAAAAGGAGCTGCATAAAAACTCTTTGAGTTTTTTACAGCCCCTTTTTAGTTTCGGTATATTTCAGTAACAGTGTATAAAGTGTTCAATTGAGAGGTGAACAAGGTGTTCAAAAGCGTATTTGTAAAATATATGGTATGCTTCCTGCTGATCTTTGCGGTGAGCTTTTCGGTTTTGTTCTTTATATTTGTTGGAACGGTTTCCACAAATGAAAGAACCAACAGTGTAACTCACGCGGCAGAATCCGTGAAGGTAATGGTGGACAGAGCATATGCGGTGTATATCGGTGACGGTGTCGTAAGGGACTATTTTTCCTTTATAAACGACGAAAGGGAATCCCTTGAGGTGCAGATATCGGGCATTGCGGATTGCACCAATACGGTAATATTTATAGCCAATCCCAATGGGGATATAAGTGTATGCAGCAGCGGATCCAAGCTGAGAAACAAATCCGTTCCCGGATTTATAATGAACAATGTTCTGACATCGGATCAGGCATATACATTTGTCGGAGAAGTTGAAGGGCTTTTTGACGAGGAATACTGTCTCAAGGCAATTGAGCTTTCCACAGGGGATAACCACGGAATCGTTGTTGCGGCAACTCCCATGAATGTAATGTCAAGCTTTGTTGCGGGAATGATCGGTACCATGTCCCGAATTGCCACTCTTGTGCTGATTGCGGGAATGATCGGCTGCTATTTCATTTCGGAAAGGATCGTTGTGCCCCTCAAAAACATCGACAAAGCGGCAAAAAGCTTTGCGGCAGGTAATTTTGACGTAAGGGTTCAGGTCGTTGGAAAGGACGAGATCGCAGAGCTTGCCGCCACCATGAACAGCATGGCGGAGTCTCTCGCCGAGCTTGAAAAGCTGAGAAGCGGATTTCTTGCCAATGTTTCCCATGATCTGAGAACGCCCATGACCATAATTTCGGGATATATAGACGGTATACTTGACGGTGCGATCCCGAAGGAAAAGCAGGACTATTATCTCGGCATCGTTGCAACGGAGGTCAGACGTCTTTCAAGACTTGTGGGAACACTGCTTGATATATCAAGAATACAGGCAGGTGACCGTAAATTCAATATCAGAGAATTTGATATATGCCAAAAGGCAGTTGAGGTAATGCTGTCCAATGAGTCAAGGATCGAGGCAAAGGAGCTTGAGGTGGACATAGACCTTGAAAACGAAAAGATTCCCGTTCTTGCCGACTCCGATTCAATACATCAAGTGCTATATAACCTTGTTGACAACGCCATAAAGTTTTCGTATGACAAGGGTGTTTTAAGAGTTAAGATTACACAGCCCGAATCCAAAAAGGTGAAGATCGAGGTCTACAACGAGGGTAAGGGAATTCCCAAGGACGAGCTGAAATATGTATTTGACAGATTTTATAAAGCTGACAAGAGCCGCGGGCTTGACAAATCGGGCGTTGGTCTTGGACTTTACATTTCAAGAACCATCGTTGAAGCCATGAACGGAAAAATCAGCGTTGACAGCGAAGAAGGAAAATGGTGCCGCTTTACTGTGATACTTCAAGCGCCGTAATTAAAACCAAAGAAAAAAGAGCAAGAATAGAATGGGTGATGTTCTTAGCGGAGAAATCATAATACATTGACCTGACACACGGTAGGGGCGAACTGTGTTCGCCCGCGGGCGTTCACAGAACGCCCCTACGGATAGGGAAATTTGCTCCGCAGTAACCAAATAATTAACGCCGACAGATTTTCAGGGTCTGTCGGCGTTAATTATTCGATGATTTGGTATTTGATTATGACTCCCATCGTCTATATCATTCGTAACAGGCTATATCAAGAATGTCCGTTATGAACAGTTCAATATTTGACCGGCTCGTGCTTGTATTAAGCTGGATCATTTTCCAGTTTGTTAGCTTGCTGTCGTATTCATCATGTATAACCATATTTCCTTTTTTGAAAAGAGAAATAAATTGCTTAAAAGAAATATCTCTCCAGCCAGTATAACGATGATTGATTCGCCTAATAGATACAAAAGATTCTAACGGTTCATTAGGGCAGCAGGTTCGGTCGACAGTAAATACAAGTTTATGCCTTAACGGCTTTATTTCGTTGCCGTTATCATCCTCGACATAAAAGCCATTGGGAAACGAAAGAATAATCGAATCTTTCTCAAGAGTAAAGGAATCTATCTCATAATCATGAAGCTGATATTTCATTGGTGTTTCCTCCAAAAACCAGTTAGACAAATTCATATTTATCGTTCTGTTTATCGCAAGTTTCTCCTTTGTATTACAAAGGCATCAGGCAAAGCCCATCCCCCTAAGGTTGCGCGCACCCAAAGGCTCCCTCCGGGAGGGAGCTGTCAGCGAAGCTGACTGAGGGAGAGTGCGTAACAAGGAAGATACTACAACTCTAAAGTCACGCAAGCTCCTTCCGTCACGGCTACGCCGTGCCACCTCCCTCTCGGAGGGAGGCTTTTCGTTAGTTTCATTATAACACAAATCGGCAGAGAAAACAAGTTCTCTGCCGAAGTTTATGTGCCCGTAATTTCTCCGTTAAGAACAACAGAGAAAGGAATCATATCCTTTTACTCTTGCTCTGTTGTATTTTTAAGATGTCTTTGGGGCTATGATATTAAATCTTGATTTTGCCCTCTGCAACTGCCTTGTCGATGTAAGCGTAGATCTTGTCCTTGGGATCAAGAAGTGTGCTGATGGTGCCGTCGCGGTTGATCTGGTCGATGAGCAGGGCAACATACTTGCGAAGGTCAACCTCCTGATACCAGGGGCTTGCAAGAACCTCGGGTGTACGGTATGTAAGGTTTGTTGTGAAGATCTTGGAAATTGTTCCTTCAGCATAAGCCTTATCAAAAATTTCAAGTCCGTTACAGAAAAGACCGAAGGTTGCAAATGCAAATACTCTCTTTGCGCCCATAGCCTTGAGTTTCTGGGCAACGTCGATCATTGATCCGCCTGAGGAGATCATATCGTCAACGATGATTACGTCCTTGCCCTCAACGGAGTTACCGAGATATCTATGCTCAACAATGGGGTTTGTTCCGTTTACGATTCTTGAGTAGTCGCGGCGCTTATAGAACATGCCGAGATCAAGCTTAAGAACTGATGAATAATACATACAACGGGACATACCGCCTTCATCGGGGGAAACGATTGCCACATTGTCGGAGTTGAGTGTAACATCCGGTACTGTGTTAATGAATGTCTTGATCATCTGGTATGTGGGCTGAGCGTTGTCAAAGCCGTGAAGCGGGATTGCGTTCTGAACTCTTGCGTCGTGTGCGTCAAAGGTGATGATGTTGGTAACACCCATTGCAACAAGCTCCTGGAGTGCCTGCGCACAGTCAAGGGATTCTCTTGTGGAACGCTTGTGCTGTCTGCCCTCATAGAGCATGGGCATAATGACAGAAATTCTTCTTGCTTTTCCTCCAACTGCTCCGATGATTCTCTTGATGTCACAGAAGTGATCGTCGGGGCTCATTGGGTATTCCTTGCCATACATCTTGTAGGTTGCGCCGTGGTTGAATACATCGGCAATAATGAAAAGGTCGTGTCCTCTGAGGGATTCCTTGATCAGTCCCTTACCTTCGCCGCTGCCGAAGCGTTCGCAGCTTGCGTTGATGATGTAGCTCTTGTCACTGCCTCTTGATGTTTTGATGTAGTTATCAACAACCTCTGTAAATGCCTCGCTGCCTTTCATGCCAAAAATACTGAGATCTCCGAAAAATTCCGCCATTGTTTTGTCCTCCGAATATAGTGTTATAGTATTTTCTATCTATAATTCTACCATAAAAATAAAAAAAATCAACAGTAATTCGACAAAAAAATAAATCAATTTGCATTTTTGTGTTTTGATATAACAAATCCCTTGTATTTCCGAAATATTTGTGATAAAATGTACACATGGAAACCTGCTTTTCACAATAGAAAAAGATAAAATTTAAAGATATACCAAGGATCTTAACGGCGTCATGCCATTTTTGGTCCATCGGAGGAAAAATGAGGGAGCTGACAATTAATAAAAACGATTCAGGACAGCGTCTTGACAAGTTTATTTCAAAAAAATTCAAGACAATGCCCATGCCGCTTATGTACAGATACATCAGGCAAAAGAAGATCAAGGTCAACGGCAAAAGGGCTGAGGTCAACACCATGCTTTCGGAGGGTGATGTCATAAGGCTTTTCATACCCGAGGAGTTTTTTGATGAAAAAGCGGCGGAATATGCTTTCATGAAGCTGACGCCAAGGCTTGACATTGTTTATGAGGACGAAAATATTCTTCTTGCCGAAAAGCGTTCGGGAATGATCGTTCACAGCGATGACGAGCAGGAGACGGATACCCTCATTGATCACATCAAGGCATATCTTTACAAAAACGGTCAGTGGGATCCCGCGGCAGAAAATACCTTTGCTCCCGCTCTTTGCAACAGGATCGACAGAAACACAGGGGGAATTGTAATTGCCGCAAAAAATGCCGAGACACTGAGGATCATCAACGAAAAGATCAAAAACAACGAGATCACAAAAAAATATCTTTGCGCCGCCCACGGTATTTTTGAAAAAAAATCCGCAACTCTCAGGGGTTGGCTTGTGAAGGATTCCCGCACAAATACAGTGAAGGTATTTGAAAAAAAGCCAAATATTCGGGATGCCAAGGAGATCATTACAAAATATAAGGTGATTGATGAAAAGGACGGCTTGTCACTTTGCGAGGTGGAGCTTGTAACGGGACGTACCCACCAGATCAGAGCTCATTTTTCATCAATCGGTCATCCCCTTCTTGGTGACGGCAAATATGGGATCAACCGTGATGACAAAAAAAGGGGATATAAGTTCCAAGCTCTGTATTCCTACCATTTGACCTTCAGCTTTAAGGAAAACAGCGGAATTTTGGAATATCTTACGGGAAAGAGCTTTTCTGTGGACAAGAAAAACATATGGTTTTTGGAAGAATTTAAAAAGCATTGAGGAAATACTGATGGAAAAAAATATTGCAATCGTAACGGGAGCTTCCTCGGGAATGGGAAGGGATTTTGTAAGACTTATTGCCGCTGAATACTCTGTTGATGAGATCTGGGTCATAGCAAGAAGGGAAAAGCTCCTTGAGGCTCTTAAAAAGGAGCTTGGAGAAAGGCTCAGGGTCCTTGCTCTTGACCTTACCGACGATGACAGCATTGAGGACCTTGGAGAACTCCTACAAAGAAAAAAGCCAAATGTAAGTGTTCTTGTAAATGCCGCAGGGTTCGGAAAATTCGGTGAATTTATGTCCGTTGAGCTTGATGACTATATGAACATGACGGAGCTTAATTCCAAGGCACTTGTTGCCATGACATATACGGTGCTGCCATATATGAAAAGGGGCGGGGAGATATATCAGCTTGGCTCTCTTTCTGCATTTCAGCCCGTACCGTATATAGCGGTATACGGCGCCACCAAGGCGTACGTGCTTTCGTTTTCAAGGGCGCTCAACCGAGAGATCAGAAAGAAGAGAGGCATCAAGGTTATGGCTGTGTGTCCCGGTTGGGTGAAGACCGAGTTCTTCAACCGAGCTGTCAAGGACAATACCATCAGCTATTACAACAAGTTTTTCACATCAAGTGAGGTTGTAAAACGCGCTTTTTCCGATATGAAAAAGGGACGGGATCTGTCTGTTTGCGGATTTTCTGTGAGAGCACAGGTTCTTGCAACAAAGCTTTTGCCCCACAGACTTGTCATGAGCATATGGTGCCGTCAGCAGAAAAAATAATGATGAAAACAGAAATCAAATAAAGGAACGGTAAAAATTATGTTTAATATACTTGTTGCCGAGGATGACCGCGGAACAAGACTTTTGATGAAAGCTGTGCTTGAGGGCGGCGGCTACAATGTTATAACTGCGGAAAACGGCTCCGACGCTCTTGAGGTCCTTGCACATGAACATGTGGATCTTATTGTCCTTGACGTTATGATGCCTGTAATGGACGGTTATGAATTTACAAAAATACTGCGTCAAGGGGGGGACGAGACCCCCATTCTTATGGTCACAGCAAAGCAGGGGCACGAAAGCATCAAGGAAGGCTTCATGTCCGGCACGGATGATTATATGGTCAAGCCCGTTGATGAGGAGGAAATGCTTTTGAGGATATCGGCGCTTCTCAGACGCGCAAAGATCGTCAGCGAAAAAAAGCTTACGGTGGGGCAAAGTGTTTTTGATTATAACGGCTTTACCTGTACAGTTATGGGAGAGACGATGGAGCTTCCCCAAAAGGAGTTTTTGCTGATATTCAAGCTTCTTTCAAACAGTAATCAGATATTTACAAGAAGAAGCCTTATGGATGAGATCTGGTCAATGGACAGTGACAGTGACGAGAGGACCGTTGACGTGCATATAAACAGACTTAGGGAAAGATTTAAGAACAACACCGATTTTGAGATCATTACGGTAAGGGGGCTTGGCTACAAGGCGGTGGCAAAGCAATAAAGGATATGAAAAATTTTTTAAAGATTAATATTGCGAGTATACGAAAGATCGTTCTGCGGTGGCTGATGATCGTTGTTACGGTGTCGGGTGTGTTGACCGCGCTGTTTTTTACGGTTGCTTATTTTGCGGGAATGAAAATGTCAATTGGCAGAGAGGGCTTTATGGTGGCTTGGCTTTCCATTGTTGCCTCGACCCTTGTGGGAATTATTGCCGCAATTCCCATATCAAAGTTTATTCTGACTCCCATTCAAAGACTCAGCAACAGTGCCGACGAGATTGCCAAGGGTAATTTTGACGTGAGAGTTGACGTAAAAAAAGGCCCTCGCGAGTTCATGGAGCTTTACGAGAGCTTTAATAAAATGGCTGAGCAGCTTGGCGAAACAGAAATGTTCAGACGTGATTTCATCAATGATTTTTCCCACGAATTCAAAACTCCCATAGTATCCATCAGAGGCTTTGCAAAGCAGCTTGAAAAGGACACCGGTCTTGACGAAGCAAAGAAAAGGGAATATATATCCATAATTGCCGCCGAAGCTGAGCGTCTTTCCAACATGTCAAGCAATGTGCTTCTTCTGTCAAGGCTGGAAAATCAGCAATATATCACGGGGGAAACCGTAATCGACCTTGATGAGCAGATACGGCAGTGCATACTTGTGCTTGAGCGGATGTGGTCAAGGAAGAATATCGAATTTGACATTGAGCTTGAGGAGCTGAAATACTACAGCAACGACGAGATGCTCCGTCAGGTGTGGATCAATCTTCTTTCCAATGCGGTGAAATTTACAAATGACGGCGGGAAAATATACATCAGCGCAAAAAGGGATGGGGGATATATATGTGTCACCGTTACCGATTCGGGATGTGGCATGGACGAGGCTACCTTGGAGCGCATATTTGATAGGTTTTATCAAGCCGACCCGTCAAGATCAACTCAAGGAAATGGGCTTGGTCTGCCCCTTGTAAAGCGCATCGTTCAGCTTTGCGAGGGAATTTTGGAGGTGAAAAGCAAGGTGGGAGAGGGCAGTACCTTTACGGTAAAGCTACCCATACACACAGAGACCTACAATCTTACTACCTATTGAATCTTGTTCTGTAGGAGCATTTTTTACAAAGCTCCTCAACTGCAATATGCTGATTGAAGCCGTGGAGAATATCCATGGCTTTTTTGTCCTTTAGAATATCCTCAATGCTGCTTGTGAAAATATTTCCAAGGGAAATTACCCCGTCGCTGTCAAGACAGCATGGAACAACCGTTCCGTCGCATAAAATTCCGATCTGCTCGCGGACTCCAAGGCAGAAGGACTCACCCTCGTAGCATGGGGCTTCAAGATCGGGCCAATCAAATTTTCGGTCCCATTCAAGAAATATCCTGTCGGCAATACGGTAGCCCTTTTTGGTTTCAAGCCAATCGCCGTTGAAATGAGCCCTGCAAAGCTCAAGGATCTCTTTGTTTCTGGAGTCAAGTCCGCCTTCATTCCACAGTCTGAATATGCAGAATATCCCGTTTTTTGCTCCTTTTTCCGCAAATTCAAAACAGCTTTCTATGTAATTTCTGAAATCCCCCTTGCAGTTTGCCTCAAAGCTGTGAAGGGAGATGTTTACACGGTATGGCTGTGCCCTCACAATCTCATCTCCGACCCTTGACAAAAGTGTGCCGTTGGTGGTGAGTATCGGCTTTGCTCCCATTTCACGCACACGGGAAATAAAGCTTGGCAAATGGGGGTGCAGCGTTGGCTCGCCCATGAGGTGAAAAAATACGCTTTTTGCATAGGGGCTGACCCTTTCAAGCGCTGTGTAGAACTCATCGGGGGTCATTGTATATGGCTTCCTTTTTGTTCCGTGGCAAAAGGAACAGCCAAGATTACAGATATTTGTAATTTCTATATATACGTTTGAAAACAAAAAACATCACTTCCTTGCAATAATTATAACCTTTCATGCGAAAAATTGTCAAGTGGTTCTTAAATAATTGACACCAAATGAAATAAATGATATAATCAAATTGTATGAAATAAGTAAACGAAAGGAACTTTGACCATGAAAAAAGGTTTGTTTTGTATTGCATTTATTATGATCTTGACCGTAGCTTTGTTTAATGTCAGCTACGGAGAAGAGACAGCGGGCGCATATTGCGATGTTGATGCCCTTACATTTGATGAAAATGGAAATCCCACTCATGATGAAAACGGAGTGGAGCTTATTGCGGGGGTTAAGCTTGCAAACGGCTATGCCTACCTGAGATCCGACTACAGTGCCGTATGCGTGGGCATTGAAGCTGTTGAGCACTACAGCTTCTTTGAGGAATTCTACCCTCTTGTAAGATCTCTGTATGTTCAGGATGCCTCCTTTATTGACGGTGCATTTCTCAACAAAATGACGGAGCTTGAGGCTTTGACCTTGACAAACACGGCGGAAATCATTGATTTTGGCCAAGTGAGGAGCATGGACTATGAGCTGATATTTGAAGGGGACACCAAGGCGGATATTCTTATGGTGTCGCTGAACCTTGATATAAAGAACACGGTGCTTGAGTCAGCTTGGAGCGGCTACGGCAGGATCATCACTGACCTGTCTGCAGACGGTGATTATGACGCCTACATATATGAGGACAAAGAGGCTTATAACGGATTTTTCAACCTTGAGGGATCAACATACTATGCCTTTGAGGATGGGCGGATCAATTTTGACAATGAGGTCAGAATTGACGGTCTTCTGTACCGATTTAATGAAAACGGGGTATTGACAGAAGGACCTATTTATGATAAAATCGCAGTGAAGAATTCCGTTTTGGACAGCAAAGAGCGCGGTTGGGTTGAGTTTATGGGCAAAACCTATTATGTCAGCCTTGTCAGCGGAGAATTCAACGAAAAACCCAGCCTCAAGATAGGGGGAGTTGTAAGATACTTCAACGATGACTTTTCCGTAAAGGAGGGTCTTGTCACAGAGGACGACGGTGTGACCAAGCGCTATTATGTGAAGGGCGAATATAAGATCGGTTGGATCGATGTTGACACCGACGGCGTCAAGGAATCATATTTCCTTTCTGCAAACGGAGTAATGGTGACCCAGTCACGTAAGATCGGCGGAAGGTTTTATGATTATACCGACGGTGTTTTGGTGCTTCGCCAGGGGCTTTTTGAGGAAAACGGAGACTTTTACTACTATAAGGACGGCGTCAAGGCATCGGGCTTCATCGAGGACAACGGAAAGACCTATTATTTCCTCAGCGAAAGCAAGAAGATGATCACTGCGGAAAGCTACACGATCAGAGGCTACAAAAGGCAGTTTAATTCCGACCACTCCATAAGACCCATTACGGGCTGGCAGACAAAGGCGGGAGTTACATATTATTTCGAAAACGGGGAATGTGTAACGGGATTTAAGAAGATCGACGGATATACATATTATTTCAAGAAATCCGATGATGCCTACGGCGCTATGGCATCGGGTTGGACAAGCATTGGCGGAGATGTTTACTATTTCTACCGTTACGGCACGGAAAAATACGGCAGAATGGTGACAGGACGTCAGATCATCTCATCAAGAGTGTACTATTTCAATTCCGACGGAACTATAAATTCGGGATTTGTGGGAGACAGCGACGGAAACGTCCACTACTATCATTATTCCGAAATGCTCAAGGGCTGGTATAAGATCGACGGCAACACCTATTATTTTACCAAGGAGCAGGGAAACATGATCACCGGTGAAAAGGCGATCGGCGGTGTCAGATATACCTTTACAAGTAAGGGTGTTCTTCTCGGTCCTGAATATGAGGGGGCAACGGTCATCGGTTCTTCCTCAACAAGCAGCGGAAGCGGATTTGACATCAGTGACGGAGATTGGAGCGACATTATAATTTTTTAATGGGAGAATAAACATGGATTACAAGCAGAAGGAAAAATACGATGTGCTGAATTCGTACATGATCGCGGATGAGTACATAATATGGAAGGGACAACCCAGCAGTAAGATCAGATTCAAGGAAAATATTACCCATTCGTTTTTCGGTTTGTTTTGGTTGGGATTTTCAATTTTTTGGTGCTTTGGAGCAAGTATGGGAGGAGCTAACCTTATGTGGATCCCTGGATTGCCCTTTGTTGCCATTGGTATATACCTTGTGTTTGGGGCTCCTGTCTACAATGCATATAAAAGAAAGAATACATATTATGTTATAACAAACATGAAGATCATGCGCCTTTATAATAACAAGGTGGATACGATTGACGGAAGAAACCTGCCGCAGATCAATATCAACGGATTTTCGGACGGATTTGGCAATATATATTTCGGAGAAAATATGGTGTACAGAAGAAACGGAAGAACCTATTCGGGATATACGGGAGGAAGCTTCCATCTTGAAGCTGTACCGATAAAGGCGGTTCAGATCGCCCTTGATAAGCTTGTGGAGGCAAATTCCGTTGGCGAAAACGATAAAGACCAAGCAGACCAGAACTAAATAAAAAAGACTGTAATGGGAGAGGCTTTTCGTTAGCCTCGTTATAACACAAATCGGCAGAGAAGACAAGTTCTCTGCCGAAATTTATATGTGTATCCGTAGGGGAGACCTGCGGTCTCCCGCGGGCGAACACAGTTCGCCCCTACCGTGTTCCGAAAACATCCTTATGAGAAC
>SVUF01000115.1 GCA_015063395.1 Oscillospiraceae bacterium | reverse complement strand
TTCGCAGTGATATTCGGCTTACGCCGAGTGATATTCGCTGCGCGAGCTTTTAGGCGAATAGAATATCACTGAAGCCGCAAGGCTTCAATATCACGATTGCGATAGCAATCATATCACTCTTTGCGAGAGCAAAGAATATCACTAAAAACAGAAAAAGAGAGAGCAAAGCGGTTTTTCTTTCCGCATTGTTCTCTTTTTATGTTTTTATCGCAAGTTTCGCATTTGTTTAATAAATGCATCGGGCTATGCCCATACCCCTATTATAAATTCTCCGATAAGGACATCACCCATACTTTCCTCTGCCTTTTTTACTTTAAAGGAGAAACAATGGAATTTTCTTCAATGTACCGAAAATATATGGTATTTAGTTCATTTACCCACGAAAAAGGAAAATGACGGACGAATATGCCTTCTTCCACTGAAGAAGGCTATTCAAATTTACCGCTAATTTTGCATACGTTTCCGAGAATATATTTTTGCTATGAATAAAAATACGAAATCACGGTATAAGAGTATGATATTTATACCATATTAAATAAAACAACAAATAAGAAAAGAAAACAAGAAAAGCTTCGTCGAAATGCACAAAACAATTATTTGCAATAAAATATTAATGTGAAATAAAAACATCATTAATTTGATGCTGTTAATAAATTATTAAATATATCTCAAAACAACCTTCCTTTACAATCAACGGTCCTTGTGATAACATACCAACGAAATCATGACAATTGACAACAAGGAGGGAAGCATGAAAAATTATGAAGACACGGTGATTGTTTCGGAGCTTAAAACTGAGCTTGAGAATGAAGGCCAAATCGATTATCGGCTGATATACCATAAGGTCGGTGAGCTTTACGGTGTTGAGGGCATGGGCTACAGCATTGAGATCGTATCATGGATCAATGGAGAAAAGGAAGAAATTTTCCTTGAGGACGTTACAAGAGATAGGGAAAATGCTGTTTGGATCATTGGTTTATTTGCCGAAAATGCTGTTACGCCTGACAGCGCAGAATACATAATTGAAGATATCTTGTCATAGCATCAGATAGCATATAGCTGAAATGCTTTTGTGATATAAACGGGAACCCAAGGGGCAAATATTGCCTTTTGGGTTTTCTTTTTTGTTTGGATTTATATCCGTTTTTTCAATTGATGCTGCTGAAGAATATGATGCTTTTTTTATATAAGACACTATTCTCGACGATGTATATTTATACACCCAAAAAATTGTTGCAAAAGGTGAACAAGTATGGTACAATAAAAAAGACAGATCATAAAATGAGAGGAAAAGCTATGAAATTTATTTCTTGGAACGTAAACGGCTTCAGAGCATGTCTTGGAAAGGGCTTTGAAGACTTTTTTAAAAGCAGTGATGCTGATTTCTTTTCTGTGCAGGAAACAAAAATGCAGCCGGGACAGGCGGAGTTTTTGGCTGACGGATATGAACAGTTTTGGTACAGCGCCGAAAAGAAGGGATATTCGGGCACTGCGGTTTTTACAAAGCATAAACCCATCAGCGTAAAATATGGAATTGACAGGGAGGAGCATAGCCACGAGGGCAGAGCAATCACCCTTGAATACAAGGATTTTTATCTTGTAAACGTATATACCCCCAATGCTCAGCGGGAGCTTGCAAGGCTGGATTACCGTATGCAGTGGGAGGATGCCTTGAGGGAATATCTTGTGGAGCTTGACAAAAAGAAGCCTGTAATATATTGCGGAGACCTTAATGTTGCCCATGAGGAAATAGACCTTAAAAACCCAAAATCCAATCATCAAAGCGCAGGATTTTCCGATGAAGAAAGAGGAAAATTTACGGAGCTTTTGGAAAGCGGATTTTCCGACTCCTTCAGAGCGTTGTATCCTGACAAGGTTATGTACACATGGTGGAGCTATATGTTCAAATCAAGGGAAAAGAACGTAGGGTGGCGTATTGACTATTTTGTTGTGTCCAAAAGGCTTATGGATAAGGTAAAGGACAGCTTGATTTACAATGAGATCATGGGAAGCGATCACTGCCCTGTAGGTCTTGAAATTGATATTGAGGCATAGGATGAAAAGGATAATGTTTGTCTGCCACGGCAATATATGCCGCAGTCCCATGGCGGAGTTTATAATGAAGGATCTTGTTGAAAAAAGAGGACTTAGTGAGGAATTTGAGATCAATTCCTGCGCAACAAGCACCGAGGAAATCGGAAATGATATCTATCCTCCTGCCCGTGCAGAGCTTCAGCGTCGGGGAATCAAAACTGAAAAAAGAAGAGCGGTGCAGCTCAAAAAAGAGGATTATGACCGATATGATCTGATCATCTGTATGGAGGACTATAACCTACGCAACATCAAAAGGATCATAAGGGAAGACCCGCTTTCCAAGATCAAAAAGCTTCTTGACTACAAAAACGGCGGTGATGTTGCTGATCCTTGGTATTCGGGCAGATTTGATATTGCCTACCGCGATATACTTTCGGGTTGCGAGGCTTTGCTGGAAGAACTGATGTCTTGAGGGGGCTTTTACTGTTCAGTATTGGCTTTTCTTGGTGAAAAAATTTAATATTTACTTGACAATATATGATAAATGTGGTAAAGTAATAAGGTATTTTGATTTGAAGAGAAGGTTTTAAAATGAATAAAATATATATCCCAAAAGACTATAAACCTGCTCTTGAGCCGTATGATACTCAAAGAGCCATTGAATTTATAAAGCATACATTTCAGAACGAGTTTACA
This sequence comes from Oscillospiraceae bacterium, assembly GCA_015063395.1. GTDB lineage: Bacteria > Bacillota > Clostridia > Oscillospirales > CAG-272 > SIG714. The sequence continues at coordinate 2,944 of SVUF01000115.1, read as the reverse complement.
TCAGCGCTGAATTTGAAGAGAGTTTCTGCCCCTCTTTTTGTAACTGAGGACTCGGGACTTAATGACAATCTCAGCGGCAAGGAGCGTCCCGTATCCTTTGACGTTCCCGCAATTGGCGGCAAGGAGGCACAGGTTGTACATTCTCTTGCAAAATGGAAAAGACTTGCGCTTAAGCGATATAATTTCAGAGTTGGCGCAGGACTCTATACCGATATGAACGCCATCAGACGCGATGAGGAGCTTGACAATATCCACTCAATATATGTTGACCAGTGGGACTGGGAAAAGGTCATTACAAAGGAAAACAGAAATATAGATTTTTTGAAGCTTATCGTAAAGGCAATCGTAAAAGCCATCTGTGCCACCAATGATCAGCTTCATGTAAGATTCCCCCAGCTCAGAACTGAGCTGTGCCCCGAGGTGTCCTTTATCACAACACAGGAGCTTGAGGATCTGTACCCACATCTTACAGGCTCAGAGCGTGAAAGGGAATATCTGAAGGAGCATAAAACAGCGTTCATAATGCAGATCGGAAAGAAGCTCCGTTCTGGAAAGCCCCACGATAACCGCGCCCCCGACTATGACGATTGGGAGCTTAATGGGGACATCTTCTTCTGGAACGATGTTCTTGACAGAGCGTTTGAAATATCCTCAATGGGCATACGTGTTGATGCGGAAAGCCTTGACCGTCAGCTCACTCTTGCGGGTTGTGACGACAGACGTCAGCTTCCTTTCCATAAAATGCTTCTGAATGACGAGCTTCCCTTGACCATCGGCGGAGGAATTGGTCAGTCAAGACTGTGTATGCTGATGATGGGATGTGCTCACATAGGCGAAGTTCAGTCAAGCATATGGGACGAAAATACAGTATCCGTCTGCGAAAAAGAGGGAATACCGTTGCTTTAATTTTCTAATATATTAAATTTAAACAGACCGTGCTTGGATTATGTGTGCATAGGTCTGTTTTATTTTTATATATTATAAACAAAATTTTAAAAATAATTAATAATATATTGACAAAATATAAAAAACAATGTACAATATTTATATCAAAAAACACAAAGGAGTGTACAGAAATGAAAAAAGTATTTTCAATTATTTTGACCATTGCTATGGTTGCATCTGCACTTTCTCTCATGACCGTTACTTCATTTGCAGATGAAGGCATCGTTCAGGACGGACTTGTTTCTTGGTTCGACGGAAGCGAGTACGAGGGAACAACATGGACGGACAAGAAGGGCGAAAACGATATTACAGATTGTGTTGACGGAACCTTCAAGGACGGAGCTTATGTGCTTGACAAGGCTCAGCAGCTTCTTCCCAACGAGCTTTACGATGTACTTCGCGGCGAAGAGTATACAGTTGAGATGAACCTTGGAGCTTTTGAGACATATCCCGATACAGGATATGCAACATGGCTCTGCAACAACAGCGGAACAACTGCTGAAAAGGTTTCTTTCTACATTCAGCTTAACAAGGGTGCGATGGATACCTTCAAGGCAAAGACATCAGGAATTGCAAGCTCAGCAAGACCTGCATTTGACGAAGCAACTACAACACTTCAGAACGCAACACTTTCAATTACATTCAAGGCTGGCGGAGAAACATGCGTATATGTAAATGGAGAGCTTATGTCTTCTTCGGCTTCCCCCGCTGAAAATGCCAATGCAAGTGTTGGATCAAACCCCAAGTTCATTCTTGGTAACGCAGGCGTAAATAACATCAGCAATACAGCATTTGAAGGACTTCGTTTCTACAGCCGTGCGCTCACAGCTGACGAGGTTAAGCAGAATGCAGATTATGACAACGCACCCAAGCCCGCTCCCATTCCCGAAGGACCTGTAGCAATTGAAGGAACAGAGCTTACATGGGAACTTAAGGACGGTGTTCTTACAGTAGCAGGAACAGGCGCAATGCCCGACTACAGAAATGTTGAAGATTCAAGACCTTGGGTAGCATATCTTGATACAATTACAAAGGTAGTTGTAAAGACAGGTGTTACACACGTTGGATCAAGCTCTTTCACACACGGTAAAGCAATTACAGAGGTTGTAATTGAAGAGAGTGTTGAATCAATCGGTATGGACGCATTCTCATGTGCAGATACAATTGATACAATGAGCCTTCCTAAGTCCCTTAAGACAATCGGTCAGGGTGTTGTATATTCAACAACAGTAACAACAGTTAATTATGCAGGTTCAGAGGAAGACTTCGCGGCAATCGACAAGTCAGCTCCCTACAATGATTCCATTTATGTAAAAAATGAAAGTGGAGAAACGGTTCCTGCAGCAGGCGTTGTATTCGGAGAAACAGTTGTAACTCCTCCCGTAACTCCTCCCGAAACAGGCGACGCTACAGTATACGCAATCGTATTTGCAGTAGTTGCAATGCTCGGCATGGCAGTTGTTGTTACAAAGAAGGTTAACGCATAATTATAGGTTATTAGGCATTAACTGACAAATAACTAATAAATCCCACTCTCTTTTGAGAGTGGGATGTTTTTTTGTAACTGTTTTCAAAGTCACACTGTTTGTGAGTTTATTTAATGTATGATCTAAAAAACACCTATCTAAAGCGTGGTTCTCATAAGGAAGTGTTCCCGATGCGCGGTAGGGGCGAACTGTGTTCGCCCGCGGGAGACCGCAGGTCTCCCCTACGAGTAAGCATAATTTGATACGCAGAAAGCAAATAATACCCCCGAATATAGTACCAAAACTCCTTCTTATATTCTCGCGATAGTTCTTCGTCAAATTCTTGTTTATTGTTTTGTTTTATCGCCGGTTTCGCCTTTGTATTACAAAGGCACAGGGCAAAGCCCATACCCCTAAAGTTGCACAAAACCAAAGGCTCCCTCCGGGGAAACGCTGATTAAATCGCCGCTACGAGGGAGAAAGAGTGAAAATAGAGAAATTTTTGATATTTTCCAAGATTTCTGCATCTTTAA
>SVUF01000114.1 GCA_015063395.1 Oscillospiraceae bacterium | reverse complement strand
CAAGCTGTGACAGGATCTTTATTTTTGTTCTTTCAGAAGAAGGTAGCGGTTTTTCATTCAAGGACAGACTTGAAATGGTAAAGGCAGGAACAGCGCATCTTTCCAATGTCACCGTTCTTACAACAGGACCGTACCTTATTTCATCGGCAACCTTCCCAACCTATTTTCTCAAAGAAAGAGATTTGGCAAATCGCGTTTTTTGTGAGGTTGATATTGAAATTTTTACAAAATTCTTTGTTCCAAGACTTAATATTACAAAAAGGTTTGTTGGAACCGAGCCCCTTTCCGCTATGACAGAAAAATACAATGAGGAGTTAAAGAATAAACTCCCTCTTCATAATATTGATCTTATAGAAATACCTCGAAAAGAGAAAAACGGAACTGCAATCAGTGCAAGCGCAGTACGCGATTTTATATCCAAGGGCGACATTGAGTCCGTCAAAAAAATTGTACCGAATACAACCTTTGAATATTTAAAAAATAATAATCTTATATAAATTTGGAGGACACCATGCAAGAATTACAGAAAAATCACCTTATAAGCAGTTATTTCGCACCAAGAGGACACGCTCGTATGTATGAGCTTGGAATGCAGCTCGCTCAGCTTTATCTTTCGCCATTTGACAAACTCATCGGCGTTATCGGTGAGGCAGGATCCGGTAAAAGCGCCTTGATCCGTGGCATGTTCCCGGGTCTTGACCTTACTAACGATGATGACGGAGTATACATTCGCCCCCTTCCTCTTCTTGATCAAGGCGGAGGTTTTAAATTCTTTTCACCACATACATACCATGTTGATATAAGATTTGAAAACGGCTTCACACAAATGAGTGTTCTTGCCGATGCTATTTGCGAGGCTCTTGCTAACGGAAGACGAGTTATTGTTGAACATTTTGATCTTGTTTATCCTTTACTTGGATTCAATGCTAATTTGCTTATCGGTGTCGGAGAACAAGTTCTCATTTCCCGTCCCACACTCTTTGGTCCTGAACCCAATGAGATCAAAGATGTTGTATACGCCTCTCTGCCATATCGACTTATGGCGCATACCGCTGAAGACCTTTGTGAATTCTGCATGCCCCACGAGGATTTTGCCCGTTGCACTCACGGAGATGTTAAGCATGGATTTGTAATTGCATTCCCTGAAAAACGTCCTTCATTTGATATTGCAGAACTTGAAAAGAAAGTCAATAAATTAATAGAGGATAATCTCCTTATAGATTATGTCGACAATACACATATTTCAATCGGTGACAAGATACACCTTTGTACCGGTCCCCGAATGCACGTTTCCAGCACAGGTCTTATTGAAAACTTCCATCTCCTCAATCACTTTATTTATGATAAGCTGACAAAACAGTATCTCTTGATAGGCTGTGTCGGCAAAGACGCAGAAGCTAACTTGGAAATTCTCGACAGACAGCAGAGAAAGCAATCCGACCTAACAATTTAATTTTTCATCTCAAATATGGAAATTACACTGATGGAGCTTCTTGACGCACGAGAGAAAAGAGTTCGGAATCAAAAAAAACTACTGAAAGAATTTTCTTCTCCTCTCATTTGCTTTACAATGAATATAGCAGGACCTGTCAAGATCTCGCGTGGCATAAAAAGAGCTTTTGACTATGGAGTTGCAGAGCTTGATCGTATGCTATACGGGCAAATTCTTTTTAAAAAAACAGAATATCTCAAAAGCGGTCCTGTTGCCTACTTTTCCGTAAATAGTTCTGCGAGTTTTATAAAAAAAGTTTGCATAAACATCGAAGACTCCTGTCCCTTGGGGCGTTTATTTGACATGGATGTTATAGATGCTCAAGGAAACAAGCTTGAAAGACCTTTTCAGAGACGTTGCATTATTTGCAACAAAGAAGGAAGAAGCTGTGCGGCAGGGCGTTTACATTCAGTTATGGAATTACAAAAGGTCACCAATAATATAATCGAAAATCATTTTATAGAAGCCGACTGTTTATATTTTTCCAATCTTTGCAAAGAAAGTTTGATTGATGAGGTTTATACAACCCCCAAGCCGGGACTTGTTGACAGGTTAAATAACGGAAGCCACACCGATATGAATGTTGATACATTTATAAAAAGTGCCAACGCGCTTCAATCTTATTTCAAGGAATGTGTTAAAACGGGAATTGAAACAAAAAATGAATCTCCTGATCATACTTTTCAAATTCTTCGCAAATTAGGATTATTGGCAGAAAAAGAAATGTATCTTGCTACGGACGGTGTCAACACACACAAAGGAATAATCTATTCTCTTGGAATAATTTCAGGGGCGATTGGCAGATTATGGACATTGGAAAATCCTTTTCCGGATACCGAAACGCTTCTTCGTGAGTCATCGCTGATGGTAAAAGAGTCAGTAAGAAAAGATTTTACAAACATAAATTCCTCCACAGCAGGCGGCAGACTTTACCTTTCCAACGGTGAAATGGGTGTGCGAGGCGAAGCCTCCCTCGGTTTTCCTACCGTTGCAAACATAGCACTGCCCGTTTATAAAAAGGCTGTTATGAACGGTAAAAACAAAAATGATGCAGGAATTGAAGCTCTCCTGCATCTGATTGCGAGTATATATGATTCCGCGCTTTATAACCGAGGCGGTGAAAAAGGAGTTGAATATGCACAAAAATACGCCTCCGAATTATTATCACACGAATATATAACCACGGAAGATATAGTTTTAATGGACAAAGCCTTTATTGAAAGAAACTTGTCTCCCGGCGGAAGCGCAGACCTCTTGGCAATTATGTACTTTTTGTCCGAGCTTGAATCAAAAAGAACGTCATATAATAAAGAATAAACAATTGCTTATTTCTTTATTGTACGGTTATTCTTTGCCATTTCCGAAACTTCACGGAGCTTTGAGGATATGTAATCATAGCCTCCCTCTCTGTGAGGAATTGTACAATTTGAGCAATCCTTGATTCCCATTTCAAGATATACAAAATTACCGCCGCATTTGTCCCCAAGAGCATACAGAGGACAACAACAGAACATACAGTTGAAAAAATCGCCCTCTACCTTATGACATGGAAAGTATTCACACTGATCGTTTTTAAAATATTTACTGCAGTTTTTCATAAGCATCTCCTATTATTATGAGCCGATGTATTTTCATCGGCTTTTTGTATTTTTAGAAAACATATATTCCATAAAACGAAAGCATTCCGTCCTTGTATTGATAATCCATACAACATTCCTTTGCAAGAAGCATAACGTTTATACAATAAGCAGAAAGACAGGAAAAACGCAAATTAGGATACCGACACTCGTTTCCTGAAGCCTTTTCACAGGGAAAGCAAAGCGAACATTCACTTGCTCCAGCCATAATCCCTAAATGACCGTTTTCCTTCATGATCTTTATTAAACCCAGCATCGATTTATTATGCTCGGATTTAGCTTTTAATATTTCATCTTTTTTGCCAAGATCACTGATGCTCCAAACGCTTTGAACAACAAGGGCATTTGAATATTTCAATAAACTGTCTTTCATTTCTTGGGGTGAAGGACAGCTATCAGGACAGGAATAATTATTGTTGTAATTTCCGCACAGATTCTCTTCACAATACTTTCGAAAATCAAAATTAAACACAATTTTATCGGTATTAATTACTTCTGCATTTTTAAAACCATGTTTTTTTGCAGTTTCTATAATTTTTTGGATATTCATTATACTCTCCGAACTCAGTGCTTTTCAAATTTTTTACTGTTTTCAATTGACTTTTTAATGTTAAAATCATTGTTTACAAGAAGAGCTTCGCTTTCTTTATAATCAAAACCTGTAATATCACTTGTAATTCTGATCATACGGTCGCGCAGCTTAACATTAGAGGGCTCAAGATTCACCATAAGATTTTCATATACATGCCCTTGCTTTATCATTACAGCAGTTGATATCATGTTGATTATCATTTTGTGAGCAGTTCCGGCCTTCATTCTTGTAGAGCCTGTTATAACCTCCGCGCCCGTATCCGGATGAATTGATATATCAGCAATTCTTTCAATTGGACAACCGCAATTACAGCTTAAAGCAACGGTCAAAGCTCCAACAGCTTTTGCCGACTCCAAAGCACCGATGACAAAGGAAGCGCCGCCTGCAACTGATATTCCAATCACGGAATCATTTGGGGTTAAATTATAAGCAATAAGATCACGGCATCCTGCTTCATAGCTATCCTCGTCAGCCTCCCCTGCTTGACGCAGAGCTTTGTCACCCCCTGCCATAATTCCAATTACGGTATCGTATGAAACACCGTAGGTAGGAGGACATTCAGAAGCATCAAGCACTCCAAGACGTCCCGATGTGCCGCAGCCAACATAGAACAATCTGCCTCCTTTTTTCATTCTTTCGCTTATGGCATCTATGGCAAGTCCTATGCTTTCAAGCTCTGTTTCCACAGCTTTTGCAGCATTTATATTTTCTTCCTGCATTACCTTCAGCATTTCTGAAGTTGACATTTTATCAATATGCGTTGTTTTTGAATTTCTCTTTTCAGTATTTAACATTTTTACACCTCTATTTTTAGTCCTGCGAGATATAATGCACCCATAACGGGAGGATCATTGCAAACAGAAATTTCATATGATTTTTCATCGTTTTCTAAAAACGAATTTAACAAAGGTATTATTATATCTGATCGCACAGTAAGTCCGCCCATCAGTGAAACCTTTATTACGTCATTATCAATTTTTTTACTACCTGTTTTTATCATATCTGCAATTGCGGACAAATTTTTGAAAATGATATCCTTTGCCACCTTATCCCCTTGCAAATATGCGTCAAAGGCTATTTTAGCGTATTGAGCAATTTCCTTTTTACCCTTTTCATAAAAATAATCTATTTTAGATAGAACAGTTTCACCGCCGCATTGTGATCTTACCATTTCATGAATTACTGTTGGAGCGCCCATTCCATCCTCTTGGTGAAGTGCTGAAAGAATGGTGTCCCGCCCAATTGCAAAGCCGCTTCCTGCATCACCGAATAGGTAACCGTAACCGCCTATACGGTGAAGCTCGTCTTTATTTTTTGCGTAAGCAATTGATCCCGTCCCCATAATTACGGAAACACCGTCTGAGTCACCAAGTCCTGCCGCAACAGCGTTTTGAGCATCATTATGATTTTCATGTTTTCCAAAACCGAATTTATCAAGAAAACAACTGATTCGTGGCATATTTTCTGCCGAGGAGCATCCTGCAAGTCCTGCAAAAACACTTATCTTTTCAAAGGGTATCTTTCCCTTGTCCGTAACGTAGAGGATCCCCTCTGTAAGAACACTGATGGCTTCTTTAAATCCAACATCATTTGGATTACATCCCCTGATTACCAATCTTGACAGGATATTCCCATTTTCGTCCGCTAATGCGAAATCCGTTTTTGATCCTCCGCCGTCTATACCTAAATAATACTTAATACCTTCATTATTTTGCATATCATTCTCCAAGAATTATTCTTTATATGATTTTAACACACAAAAATAAAAAATTCAATAGTACTTATAAAAAATACTCCCGCTTTGACGTGATACTCTTATCGGAGTATCACGTCAGTTCTATTCGCCTACGTGCGAGTTCTATTGCTACGCAGTGATATTCGGCTTACGCCGAGTGATATTCGCTTCGCGAGTTTTAGAGCGAATAGAATATCACTGTGAGGCGTAGCCGAACAATATCACTGCCCGCAAGGGCAATATCACTCTTTGCGAAAGCAAAGAATATCACTCATAGACAGCAGAAAAAGAGAGAGTCTTACGGAATTTT
>SVUF01000113.1 GCA_015063395.1 Oscillospiraceae bacterium | reverse complement strand
CCTATTTTTTTAAGAAGCAACTTCGCGGCAGGAGATTTCCAACTTTTTCTGGGAGAGCAGAAAATAAACTCATTGCCATCGACAATGCATTGAAGCCAAAGCTGTCCGCTTCCAATACCGAACTCCGCGCTTTGAAAAGAAGAAAACGGAATTTCTTTGTTGAATACATTAAGTTTATCATTTGTACAAACTAAACATTCATCTCTAATCTCTGTAATATATCCCGTAAAGGAAGTAACTGTAGGAAGAATACCGCCCCCTCTTGCAAGCGCCATATTAAAGACCTTGTTCTGATCTAAATTGTTCTGTTCACAATATTGTTTTAAAGTCATAATTACATCTCCTTTTTGCTTGAATTATTACTGTTGATTTAATATATTATGATTGTATCATATTCTCCATATAATGTCAAGAGCTCCCTCTCGGAGGGAGGCTTTGGTGTGTGCAAACATCGCGAATGTCCCGTTGGGGAGACCTGAGGTCTTTCGCGGGCGAACACAGTTCGCCCCTACCGTGTGTCATAAATGTACTGTTTGCAGAGTACGGCTTTCCGTACAGCCGAGGGCTGAAAGGGGATGTTTTGGGCTGTTTGTTGGAATTATCTATAAAATTAACAAAAAAACATCCTAAAAAATTAAGATATTTCACCAAAAAAATACGGTTTGCCTATTGACTATTGATGATAGCTATTGTATAATAAAATCAGAAGGGATTGTAAGGGACATTTTGAGTAATAAAAAAGCAGCCAAAGGCTGCAGTGGAGTCTAAACTCCGCAGGGTGCTTTTTCCACTTCAAAGGCAAGTGATTTTTTGTAAATTAAAAAGAGAGGTGAAAATTGTGAAAAAAGTTATCAGTATTCTTTTACTTAGCGCATTGATGCTTATTATGTTGGTTTCCTGCAATCAAGGGGTGGTTGTGCCTGCAATTGTGACTCCCGAGCAATCGACTGAGGATACGGGGGTGCCTACTTTAACATCAACACCTGCGCCGACATTGACGCAAACATTGATGCCCACTCCAACCTCGGTGAATTTTGACGAATTTAATATTCCCGAAAAGCTGAAGGGACTTGATTTTAATGGTGAAGAGATCGGAATTATCATGTCAGGCTCGGATGTTGCGTGCCGTTCCATTTCCATGTGTCTTCATGGAGACGGTTCCGTAAATGCCGTAGACGTGGCGGTTATGATGAGAAACAATATGGTGGAGCAGCTTCTGGGCGTTGAAATCGTGCTGAAGGAAACCGTCATGGCTCAAGGAATGGTCAGTCATTTAAGGGAGTATTTTGCAAGTCCCGACACTTCTTATGACATTGTTGGGGCATATCAGTATTTCGACTTGGGTCTTGCATATGCTGAGAGTATGAGCGGAGCATTTTATGACTATGGCGAAATCGAAGAAGACAAAATGAATATGGACCTGAAGGCAGAATATTGGGACTCAGAGTGCTATGAAGCTCTTGGTTATGGCGGCGATCGCTATTGGATCACAGGGGATCTTTCTTTGACATGGCTTTCCACAATGTATGTTTCATATGTAAATGCAGAAATATGGACGGAATATGAGGAGAAGATCAAAAATCTTACAGGCTGTGACGGATCTATATATGACCTTGTTTATGATGGTAAATGGACCCTTGATCTTTGGCTTGAGCTGAATGAGCTTGTACACAAAAGCAACGACGGTAACGAAGCGATGGTTACTTTCGAGGATCAGCACGGATTTCTTGGATATGATACTGATGCCAACATCAATAATATTATTGTCGATGCGCTGGTATCGGGCTGTCACGTGACGTTTTCGGAAATGAATGAAGAGGGAAGTCCCTCAATCAAATACGATACTTCCGCCCTTGAGTACTATTCGGATAAAACAAACAAGCTGTATGAATCCTCCAAGTCCTGCTTGTTCCCCTTTAAGCATAAGGACATGGACATTATGGAAGTTTTTAAAATGGGTAATTCTCTTATGACCGTCAATACACTTAATGCGGCAGAGAAGTATCTTGGGGATATGAAGGACAGCTATTATGTTCTTCCGCTTCCAAAAGCAAACAGCGATCAGGGTGAATATTCAACAAGTGTCGGAGATAGCACAAATCACTTTGGAATTCCAAAGAAATGCCAAAATCTTGGTGCGGTGACCGCAACTCTTGAAGCTCTTGGATTGCTTTCATATCAGATCGTAACTCCCGTATACTATAATATAGTTTTAAAGGGAGCTTTTGAGAAACAGGATATTGACGCCATTAAGATGATAGAATATATAAGGGGCGGCATATATACCGATTTTGTACGTGTCTTTACGGGATATTTGACAGATGATGTAAATTGGTACATGAGAAGGAATATCGGTAATAAAACTATTGTAAGCGAAGCGCCCGTCAAGGAACAAACATGGGGAAGACAGCTTAGGTTTATATTTACGGAATTATAATGATTGATTTCACTTTTTGCATGGCTTTTTTCTAAGATGGATTAAGAAACGGAAAGATTTATGAGGTAAGCATTATGAAAAAAAGATTTCTTAGTATAATAATCCTTGCAGTCCTGCTTCTTGGTATATTTGCTTCCTGTAGAACTGTCGAGGTAACACCCACACCCACGGGTGCCGCAACACCCGTAACACCTACGCCGTCAATTACGGCAAACGGCACAGTCATACCCACTCCCATATTTACTAATACACCAACACCGACACCGACACCAACACTGACACCAACACTGACACCAACACTGACACCTACGCCGACACCGACACCGACGCCCACTCCCGTAATAACCCTCACACCCGAGCCAAGTATTACGGATGATCTTGAGAATTTGATCCCCGAGCATTTGAGAGGTCTTGATTTTGGCGGCGAGGAGATCGGGATCCTTATGTCGGGATCCGATATGGCAACACGCTCCATTACAACTCCCGAGTACGAGGATGAAACATATTCCGTAAACGTAGCGGTTTGGGAACGTAATTCCATAATCGAGTCAATTCTCAATGTTGATATCGTTGCTTATGAAACTGTACCGATGGAGGCGATGGCGGCCCACATCAGAGAATATCTTGCTTCCCCTTCCTCGAGATATGATATCATAGGTGTATATCAGTATTTTGATCTTGGTATTGCCTATGGAACCTCTTTGGGAACTGTGTACGATTACAATGACATTGCAAAAGAGAATATGCACCTTGATCTTGATGGTGATCATTGGGATCAAAGCGCCATGGCGACTCTTGGATACAACGGTGATTGCTATTGGATCACAGGAGATCTTTCACAATCTTGGGTCAATACAATGTATGTTTCCTATGTAAATGCAGAAATGTGGAGGGAATACGAGGAGGAGATCCAAAAGCTCACAGGCGTTGAGGGTGACATCTACGACCTTGTATACGAGGGCAAGTGGACCATTGACCTGTGGCTGAAGCTCAACGAGCTGGTTCATAAAAATAATGATGGCAATGAAAACAAGGTTACCCCTGAGGATCAGCACGGATTTTTGGGATACAGCATTGAATCAAACATTAACAATGTCATTGTTGACGGATTATTATCGGGCTGTCATGTAACATTTGCATCTGTTACAAACGGCACACCGCGAATGGATTACAACAACAAGGCGCTTAAGGATTATGTTGAGGCAACTGCTGCTCTTTATAATGAATCCAAGTCCTGTACAGTTGTTTATAATGGTGGTATTACCGCTATGGATATATTTGCTGCGGGAAATACTCTTATGACGGTCAATACCCTTATAGAAGCGGAGATGAGTCTTGCCGATATGAAGGACGGTTATTATATACTCCCGCCTCCCAAGGCGAATGAGTCTCAGAGCAGTTACTCAACCACTGTTTCAGATTCAACCAACCATTTCGGTATAATAAAAACAACAGAAAATATCGGAGCTTCTACTGCAACCCTTGAGGCTCTTGGGTATTATTCAAGAAAGTTGATCACGCCTGTGCTTTATGATATCGCACTTAAGGGCGGATATACAAGAGGGGACAGTGAGTCCAAAAGAGCTGCTGAAATGATGGAGTTCATACGCAGCGGAATCTACAGTGATTTCATAATGATGTGGGCGGGCGAAATGACCGAAAATCCTTTATGGTATTTACGTAAGAATATCGGAAGAGGGATCATCAAAAATGAGGCTCTTATAAAGCAGGTAACATGGGGCAAACAGTTTTTACTCATTCTTGAAATGATTGAGTGATAACACGCTGACGGGATTATATGAAATTAAGGCTTTGCGGCAGTTTTCTGCTGTAACTAAAGAAATTATGTTCCCATAATCAAGAAGGTGCTGTAAAAAGCTTGAAATGAGTTTTTTACAGCACCTTTGTTATTTGTTTGGCATCGGGTCTTTCAACAGAAATTTTTAAAAAATGAAAAAATTTCATCTTTTTTTGATTTACCACTTTACTTTAATAAAAAAATGGTATATAATATAGTTTAGTGTAAAAGAAAATGCCTTAGTCTACTGTAAAATAATCAAATAACAATTCGCGGACAGGGCAGAGACTACATAAAATACATAATTCGGAGGAATTTAGAATGTTACGCAAATTAAATGACGCAAATGTTGAAATGCTTTTCAAGGCTATGCTGAGTCTTGAGAGTCTTGAGGAGTGCTATGACTTTTTTGAGGACATCTGCACACTTGATGAGATCCAGAGTATTGCAAAAAGACTTCGTGCCGCAAAGATGCTGAAGGATGGCATGGTTTATAATGAGATCAATGAAAAAACAGGGCTTTCCACAGCCACCATCAGCCGTGTAAACCGCAGTATGAAATACGGAAACGGCGGCTATGATATGGTATTTTCAAGAATTTTTGAGGATAAAAAGGACAACTGATGGCTGATAAATATACTGCCTTGGCGTATTATTATGATGCTCTCGGTGAGCATATGGATTATCGGGAATATGCCAAGTTTGTTCACCGTTACAATAAAGAATACGGAAAAGGGAAAAGCGGAATAGCCCTTGATCTTGCCTGCGGTACGGGCTCAATGGCTCTTGAGCTTGATAGCCTTGGCTACGATACCATAGGGGTTGACGGATCTCCCGAGATGCTTGATGTTGCAAGGGAAAAATCCGAGGGCAGAGAAATTTTATATCTGTGTCAGGACATGAGGGAGCTTGATCTTTACGGTACGGTGGATATTGTGACATGTACCCTGGACAGTCTCAATTATTTGACAAGCACAAAGGAGCTTTCAGCGGTGTTTGCCCTTGTAAACAATTTTCTTGAAGAGGGCGGACTGTTTATATTTGACCTGAATACAGAGTATAAGTTCAAGAATATCTACGGAAACAATTCGTATGTTTTCGAGGATCAAGGGGTATTTTGTACGTGGCAGAATGAATACGTTGAAAAAAGCGGAAAGTGTAAATTCTGTGTTTCCGTATTTGAGGAAGATGACGACGGCAGATATATGAGAACCGATGAATACCACGTGGAAAAATGCCACAAGGAAAAAACAGTGGAAAAGGAACTGAAAAAATGCGGATTTGAAATAATCGGTGTGTTTTCCGATTTTGACGGTTCTCCGGTTGCCCCGGATGCACCAAGGGTGTTTTATGTGGCAAGAAATTTGTTGCCCAAAAAGGAGTTTGTTCAGGAATAAAAACTGATAGACAAAACAGCACTTGAAAAAGGCTTGGACTTGCGAGGGCTCAAGGTCGCAAAGAGGTAAAAGCAAATATAAATTTATGAGGTAAATATGTCAATGATTTCAAGAGGTCTTACTTCCAATGGAGAAGCGAGAATATTCGTTCTCAATTCCAAGGATATTGTGGAGGAGGCTATAAATATTCACAAATGTGCGCCCAC
>SVUF01000112.1 GCA_015063395.1 Oscillospiraceae bacterium | reverse complement strand
AATGCTTGCAATATCTTATATTACTGCGCATTTTCTCTTTGCATCTGCAAAATATTTGTTCACTCAAAACTGCAAAGCACCCTCCGGCGTTGAATTTTTTGATGGATTTAGTCAAAGCGAGTTGAAGAAAGATGCCGATCTTGCAAGACGAGATTTGGCGAAAGACGCAAAAATTGCTCGCCGCAGGGCGTATGCGTTCGACTCTCTTCGGCTATAATATTAGGGAGAGGCTTATGAAAAAGAAAAACAAATGGTCCACCTTTGTGCTGCTTTCAATATTTTTCGTAGGTCTGTCCGTAATGCTATATCCTGCAATCAGCAGCTATTGGAACTCGCGGACGGTGTCACAGGCAATTGTTGACTACGAAAAAATGCTGGAGAATATACCGAAGGAGGATTATACCAAATTTTTTGATGAGGCAGAGGAATATAATAAAAGCCTTGGCGATCTTGAAAATCCGCTTTTGGACTATAAATCCTTGGAAAATTATATGGAGGTGCTTGATCTCAGCGGAACGGGAATGATCGGGTATCTTTCAATTGAGAAAATTGCTCTTGAGCTTCCCGTATACCACACTACAAACGATGAGGTCTTGAGCTTTGCCGCAGGTCATCTTGAGGGAACGAGCTTTCCCGTGGGGGGAGAGGGTACCCACGCCGTTGTGTCAGCCCACCGTGGCTTGCCAACTGCCGTTCTCTTTACTCACCTTGACCGAATGGAGCTTGGCGATACCTTTAAGTTTACCATTCTTGACAGAACCATAACCTACAGGGTGGATCAGATCAAGACGATCGATCCTTCAAATGCGGCAGACCTTGTAATTGAAGACGGTAAGGAATACTGCACACTGCTCACCTGTACTCCCTACGGAATCAATACCCACAGACTTTTTGTAAGAGGAGTGCGCATTGAAAGCGTTGAGGAAAGCAATGTGTATGTCATTTCCGATGCCCATAAGATCGATTCACTTATCGTAACACCCATTGTTGCCCTTCCCATACTCTTTACACTTATGATGATCGTGCTGTTCAAGCCCGTTAAAAAGGACGATCTTGCAGAGGAGTTTTAGTCGGGTGTAGGGATAATGTTTCGAAAATGTAAAAATTTCAAAACCTATTGAAAAAGCTGAAAAAATAGTATATAATCAAAAAAGAAGTATATCCGACAAGTTCGGTCTTATCAAGAGCGGCGGAGGGACTGGCCCTGTGAAGCCCGGCAACCTGCAAGAAGTAAGGTGCTAATTCCCGAGAGATGAGAACACATAGTTGTTTTGAAGTCCCGAGGGAAACCTCGGGATTTTTTATTTTGGAAATCACAAGAAAAAAACAAATCCCCAATTATTAAAGTTTTTGAGGGGTGCAGGGGAACTTTTTTCAAAAAGTTTCCTTGCAAAAAATAAAAGAAAAACAAAAAGGAGAGGAAGATAAAATGGCAAACAGACACTTTTTTACATCGGAATCAGTAACAGAGGGACATCCCGATAAAATGTGCGACAGAATTTCTGACGCAATACTTGACGAAATGCTTCGTCAGGACCCCGAATCAAGAGTAGCATGTGAAACGACCGCAACAACGGGTGTTGTTTCAATTATGGGAGAGATCACAACAAAGGCACAGGTGGATTTCGGAACACTTGTAAGAGAAACAGTAAGAGAGATCGGATATGACAGAGCGAAGTTTGGATTTGACTGCGACACCTGCGCGGTGATCAGCTCTGTTCACACACAGTCACCCGACATTGCTCTTGGAGTTGACAACAGCTTTGAGGCAAAATGCGGACAGATCGATGACGGAATGAACATCGGAGCAGGAGACCAGGGAATGATGTTCGGCTTTGCTTGTAACGAGACTCCCGAGCTTATGCCCCTTCCAATATCTCTTGCACATAAGCTTGCAAAGAGACTTACGGACATCAGAAAGGACGGCACTCTCACATATCTGCGTCCCGACGGAAAGACACAGGTAACGGTTGAATACCGTGATGATAAGCCCTTCCGTGTTGACACTGTTGTAATTTCAACTCAGCACGATCCCGAGGCAACACATGAGACGATTACAGCGGATCTCAAAAAGCATGTAATTGAGGCGATAATCCCTGCAGAGCTTATGGACAGCGAGACCAAGGTATACATCAACCCCACAGGAAGATTTGTAATCGGTGGACCTCAGGGCGACTCGGGACTTACAGGAAGAAAGATCATTGTTGATACATACGGCGGATATTCACGCCACGGCGGCGGAGCTTTCTCCGGAAAGGATCCCACAAAGGTTGACAGAAGCGCCGCATATGCCGCAAGATATGTTGCAAAGAACATTGTAGCCGCAGGACTTGCTGACAAGTGCGAAATTCAGCTTGCATATGCAATCGGAGTTGCAAAGCCCGTGTCAGTTCTTGTTGAGACATTTGGAACAGAAAAGGTTCCTGTTGAAAAGATCGAAAAAGCCCTTGAGGAGCTTATCGACCTTCGTCCCTCAGCAATCATTGAGCGCTTTGGACTTCGCAAGCCCATATATAAGCAGCTTTCCGCATACGGACATATGGGACGCGAGGACACAGGAGTTCTCTTTGAAAAGACAGATATGGCAGAAAGCCTTAAAAAGCTTTTAGACTAAAATAAACCAAAAAGTAAAAGCGACATATAATACCATAAAAGAAATTTTCAAGGTGTTGTATGTTGCTTGAGCTTTTTTTAGAGATACTTTTCTCAATTTTTGCAGTTTATGGCATTTTTATGTTAATTTATAAAGGCTTTTATAAAAGCTTTAAGGAATGTAAAATTGAAGAAGAAAAGGAAAATGAAAACGGTAAGCCTGATAAAAAAGTGAATGATCAAGGAAAGGGGTGACATGGTGGCGGCTGAAAATGAAAATAGAACAGAGGGGCTTGAAACTCTTGAAGGAATTGTTGAAAACGTAATATATCAGAATGCGGAAAACGGATACACAGTACTTGATATGTCGGTTGAGGGGGACGATCTTCCCAAAACCGTAGTGGGAATCATACCGCAGATCGCGGAAGGCGAATATATCAAGGTAATGGGAAAATGGGATGTACATTCCACCTACGGAAAGCAGTTGAAGGTGGAATATTATGAGCGCCGCCAGCCCGTCGGTAAGGATGCGGTGCTTAGGTATCTCAGCTCAAGAACCATAAAAGGAATCGGACCCAAAACAGCTCAAAGGATCGTTGACAGATTTGGAGAGGAGTCACTGAATGTCATTGAAAGCAATCCCGAGCTTTTGGCGGACATTGAGGGGATATCGTATAAAAAGGCAATAGAGATCGGAAAAATATATCAAGAGCAGTTTGGCATGAGAAACGTGATAATGTTTGTCAGTGAGTTTTTCGGCATGTCAACTGCGCTGAAAATCTATAAAAAATGGGGGAGCTCCGCTGTGGATCTTATAAAGGGCAATCCCTATATGCTGTGCGAAAATATAGACGGAGTTGGATTTGTCAGAGCGGACAAGGTGGCAAGAAGCCTTGGCGGAGCTCTTGACAGTCCCGAAAGGATCAGATCGGGCATTAAATATGTGCTGGAATTCAACGCACAGAACAACGGACACACCTTCATTCCCAAAGCCAAGCTTCTTGAGGCAACGGCAAATTTGCTTGAGGTGTCCGAGGAGGCGGTATACTCGGCATATGAGGAGCTTATATCCCTTGGGGAACTGAAAATGGCTGAATACGGCAGAAGCGAGTGCATATACCTTAAGGAATACTATGATGCTGAAAGATATATATGCTCAAAGCTTGATCTGCTTGTAAAAACAGTAACACCCCTTGGAAGCGACAATATCAACAGATTTATTGAGGGGATCGAGTATGAAACGGGAATTGAATATGCACCGCTTCAGAAAAAGGCAATACACGAGGCGGTGGGCTCGGGAGTGATGATCCTTACAGGAGGCCCCGGTACAGGTAAGACCACCGTAATTCGAGGGGTAATTGAGATCTTCCGCAGAGTCGGATTTAAGGTTGCCCTCGCGGCACCCACGGGCAGAGCTGCAAAGAGAATGTCCGAGGGGGCAGGTCAAGAGGCAAAAACCATTCATCGAATGCTGGAAATGGAATACGGCAAGGGCAGCTCAAGGCCTGTTTTCCGCAGAAACAGGGATAATCTTTTGGAGGAAAACGTAATAATCATTGACGAAAGCTCCATGGTGGATACTCTGCTCATGCAGGCGCTTCTTATGGCGATCAAGCCGGGATCAAGACTGATCTTTATAGGTGACGCGGATCAGCTTCCGTCAATTGGCGCGGGAAATATTTTAAATGACCTTATAATGTCGGAGTATTTTTCCACAGTAAGACTGACAGAGATCTTCCGACAGGCAAAGCTCAGCAGGATCATCACCAATGCTCATCTTATAAATTCGGGGGAATATCCCGTGCTTACGGACAAAGCCAATGACTTTTTCTTTATGAGCAGGGAAATCGATACCGACATTTCAAATACGGTGCTGTCGCTGATAACCACACGGCTTCCGAGAACATACGGAGAAGAAATCAGAGGGGGCATACAGGTCATTTGTCCTTCGAGAAAGGGCACTGTGGGTACTGGAATGTTGAATGTTGCCCTTCAAAGAGCAATAAATGCTCCCGACGGCATAAAAAAGGAAAAGAAACACGGAGACCGTATATTCCGCGAGGGCGACAAGGTCATGCAGATCAAAAACAACTATGATCTTGAATGGGAAAAGAACGGTAAGGAAGGAAGCGGGATCTTCAACGGAGACATAGGAGTCATCAGAAGCATATCCTACAGGGACGAAAATCTTCTTGTGGATTTTGAGGGCAGAATGGTGAACTATGATTTCACTCTACTTGAGGAGCTTGAGCATGCCTACGCAATTACCATACATAAAAGCCAGGGAAGCGAATATCCCGTGGTGATAATTCCCGTGTTCCGACATACTCCGCTGTTGCTTACACGAGAGCTTTTGTATACAGCTGTTACAAGAGCGCAAAAAATGGTGATCCTTGTAGGACAGGAGGCGGTGATCAATATGATGGTCGATAACAGCCGACGTCCAAACCGATACACAGGAATTAGAATGATTATGAAGGAATACATGAATGAGTAATATTCTTGAACTTATAAAAGCCGCGCTGTATCCCCCAAAATGCGTGAAGTGCTGTGCATATACGGAGATGGACGCCTGTCTGTGCCCGAAATGTCTGGAGCTTTGGGAAAAGGAAAAGGCGGGGAAATGTAATAAATGCGGAAGAGCCCATACCAAATGTACATGCCTTATAAATTATGACGAGTCGAGGCTGTTTTCGGTGTTTCACCTTGCGGAATATAAAAGAGATACGGTTGCAGGTCAGCTTGTTTATAAGATGAAGGGCGATCACGGTCCCGTTGTAAGATTTTTGGCAAAG
The DNA here is from genome assembly GCA_015063395.1 of Oscillospiraceae bacterium. Classification (GTDB taxonomy): domain Bacteria; phylum Bacillota; class Clostridia; order Oscillospirales; family CAG-272; genus SIG714. The sequence continues at coordinate 521 of SVUF01000112.1, read as the reverse complement.
GAGCTATATGAAAGGCTTCAAGGCAGACAGGATTTTTCTGAGGCGGTGCTGACATATGTGCCAAGGCGTCGGGAGGCAATCAGGTCAAACGGAAGCGATCAGGCATATGAGCTTGCAATGGAGCTTGGAAGGCTTTCGGAAAAAGAGGTCCATACATTTATCATAAGACAGGGAAATCACGCCCAAAAGGATCTCAATTCAGAGCAAAGACACCAAAATGTGAGAAAATCTTATTTTATAAACGAGAAATGCGCAGAGCTTATCAAGGGAAAGCGAATATTCATCGTGGATGACATCATCACAACGGGCTCAACCGTGAATTATCTTGCGGAGCTGCTCCTTGACCGAGGAGCTATGTCCGTCAGCGCCATAAGCGTTGCAAGAAGAACATAGATAAAAGATAACAAATAACAAACCTTTCGTTAAAGTTTTTGAAGAGGGGTATGGGAAAGCTTTTTTCAAATCGCTGACTTCAAGGTTTTATGAACTGAATAAAATTATAGAATATACCCATTATTAAA
>SVUF01000111.1 GCA_015063395.1 Oscillospiraceae bacterium | reverse complement strand
CAAATCGGCAGAGAAGACAAGTTCTCTGCCGAAATTTATATGTGTATCCGTAGGGGAGACCTGCGGTCTCCCGCGGGCGAACACAGTTCGCCCCTACCGTGTTCCGAAAACATCCTTATGAGAACGCTCCCAAAGGGAGAGGCTTTTTTCGTTAGCCTCGTTATAACACAAATCGGCAGAGAACAGTATCTCTGCCGATTGTTGATTGGTGTATCATCAGGACGGTTTTGAGCATCCTTTTTTATTTGTCCAAGTTCAGTATAAGTCAAGTATTACAGTATCAATAGATTTTCGATTTCTTCAGCAAGCTCGTCTTTTTGAATGTCAACCTTGATTTCATTGGAAAGTGCATTAGTTTAAGGTGCATAACAAGACTTGTAATACCTGCTTTTTTGCGGAGGGGGGTGGTAACGTTTTCTGCCGCTATAAGGTTTTTGGACATAAATACTGTAGTATTTTTAATAAATCCGCCGTAGTAGGCTGTTATTTTACCCTTATTGACGGCGATTCCGTTGTTTTGATAGCAAAGAACTGCACTCAATACTTTAATAAGTAGTATAATGGCAGCTACTCCTGCCACTGCAAAGGCAACGGTGGAAATTACTGATGATGATACGTTCAGTATAAGCATCAGTATAATCGCCTGAAGCAATACTACACCTGTTACGATACCGAGAATTAATGTAAACCATGATATAAATGGGAAAAAGGAAACTGATTTTGTTTGCTTTTTGTCGGGAATATAATCGGGTAATATTTTACCGAGGATTTCGTCCACCTCATCGTATTTGCAAAACGGAACAAGCACTCCAAGCGCTGAATTGTTTTCGTTGTCGGTGTCATTGGTATATCCGATTACCTCAAGTTTGATTTCAGCAAATCCCAGCATTCTTTGAACAAGTCCCTGAGTTATCTTTACCGCCTTGATTCTGTCATAGCTAAAGGTATTGGTGTGACGCTCCAGAAGACCGAAGGAAATCTGAATATCATTACCTCGTTTAGTGATGGTGAATTTATGGTATCCTACAAATGAATGTATCATACAGCCGATAAAAGAGAAAACTGAAAACAGCAGCATGGCACCAACAGTAATCAGGAGAGCCACAAAAAAATACTGTCCCCATGTGCCGAGAGAGTCAAGCTGGAGTATCAGCTTACATATACCGACAACGATAATGGCTAATACACCGAACAATGCTGTAAAGAATGAGGTTGAAGCTATATTGAAAAGAGTGTACAGCATTTTCTTTTTTGAAGAAAAATTGTAAAGACTGTCATTGTCTGAAATTAATACTTCTTCCTTGGAATCCGATGCTGTCTTTGAATCATCAGTATCTCGCATACCGTTTTCTTTCAACGCATTTAACTCATTTATTAAGTAATCAACAGTTTTTGCTTTTTCGATAATGAGTATTTCAGCTTGATTTGAGGTGTTGGTGGAGCCGCTGTCAATTGTCAGAATTGCAATTCCAAAAATTCTGTGAATCAGGTTTTGCTTTTTATTGATGGCGTGTATCTTCTTGTATTCCAAAACGGAGCGTTTTCTGAATAGTACACCTCTGTTGCATTTGATTTCTTTTTCGGTAAGCTCATATCCTGAGGTATTGTAATACAGAATTCTGTAAGCAATAAAGCAAAGATAGATAACGATGAAGGCGATTATAAAGTAGGGAATTGCTGCAGCAATATCTTCTGCTTTTGCTTCTTCGTCAAGAATGATATCGTCAAGAACGAAAAACAACAATACAAAGCTGACGAACAAATCCGACAACATGCTGGAAAAAATATATCCTTTGTCAAATTTCTTCATTCTTCTGTTCCTCAATTCTTGTTTCAAGATGTCTTTCAAGCTCATCGATCATACGATCTGCTTCATCGGTGGTAAGCGTGGAAATTGTAAAATTGGAGCCTGCTGTTGAGATTGTAACACCACCAAGCTTTAACATCAGCATAAGAGGCCCCTGAGTTCTGTGAAGGTCCTGAATCTGACAGATGGGAATCACCACTCTTTTTCTGAAGATTACACCTTCCTTTACGGTAATACGTTTATCATCATATCCCCATGCATACATTTTATAGCGTAATGCAGGCATGATCAAGGTGAGGGCAAGAAGCAGGACAACAGGTATTCCCACGCCCAACAAGGTGGCAAGAGTTACATCGCTTGCTGATTCTGTTGCGACAAGAATTATAGCCGTGTTTGCAAAGACACCCACAAGTGCCAAAGAAATAATTGCCGCGCGAATGTACCATAACTTAAGTACTCTTTTATCCAATTTTTTCAGTTCCATATTTGTGCCTCCAATCTATAATGTTAGTGTTAATTATACTTCGGCAATAACCTCAACTTCAACAAGTACACCCTTGGGGAGAGCCTTTGCGGCAACACAGCTGCGTGCGGGCTTGCCTGTAAAGTATTCGCCGTAGATTGAGTTGAAGGCACCGAAATCAGCCATATCCGCAAGGAAGCATGTTGTTTTGATTGCCTTGTCAAAGGAGGAACCCGCTTCCTTAAGAACTGCGCCAAGGTTTTTCATAACCTGAATGGTCTGTCCTTCAATTGTGGTCTCCTCAACATTTCCTGTTGCGGGATTGATTGCGATCTGTCCCGAGGTGAATACAAGATTTCCAAATACAATGGCTTGGGAATAGGGTCCAATGGCACCCGGGGCTTTGTCTGTTGCAATTTTCTTGATCATAGCTCGTAGCTCCTTTAATTAAAGTAATTTGAATCCTGCTTTAACAAGAGCATCCCTGATCTCGTAAAGATGGTCAAAGTTTCTTGTTTCAAGAGTGATCATAAGGTAACATCCGTTGACGTCGGAGCCTTCGTTGGCTCTTTCGTGGTGGATGGAGATTACGTTTCCGCCCATATCAGCGATGAGAGCTGATACTGATTTCAGCTGACCGGGCTTATCAACAAGCTCAATTTTAAGAGAGCAGTTTCTGCCCGACATCAAGAGACCGCGGGAAATGACACGGGAAAGGATGGTAACGTCGATATTACCGCCCGAGAGGACGCACACAACCTTTTTGCCCTTAATATCAAGCTTGCCGAACATGGCAGCGGCAACGGCTGTTGCTCCTGCGCCCTCGGTTACAAGCTTATGCTGCTCCATAAGAGCGAGAATTGCGGCAGAGATCTCGTCATCTGTGACGGAAACGATCTCGTCAACATATTCACTGCATATCTTATATGTCAGGTCTCCCGGGGATTTTACGGCAATACCGTCTGCAATTGTTGATACGGAGTCAAGGGTCTCAATGTGATGATCCTTGACAGAATTGAGCATTGAGGGGGCACCGCTTGCCTGAACACCGTAAACCTTGATGTTGGGGTTAAGGGATTTGATGGTGTAGGCAATTCCCGAAATAAGACCGCCGCCGCCAATGGGCACGATCACGGCATCAAGATCGGGGAGCTGCTCCACAAGCTCAAGGGCAATTGTACCCTGTCCTGCAATTACATCCTCATCATTGAAGGGGTGAATAAAGGTGTATCCCTCTTTGTCACGAAGCTCAAGGGCTTTTTTGTAGGCATCGTCGTAAACACCTTCAACAAGACGAACCTCTGCACCGTAGCTTTTTGTGGCTTCAACCTTGGAAATGGGGGCTCCGTCGGGCAGACAGATCACGGCATTGATGCCGTTTTTCTGTGCGGCAAGAGCAACGCCCTGTGCATGGTTACCTGCGGAGCAGGCAACGACGCCTCTTTCCTTTTCTTCCTTTGAAAGCTTGGACATTTTGTAGTAGGCACCTCTGATCTTAAAGGAGCCTGTAGTTTGGAGATTTTCCGTTTTCAGATACAGCTCAGTGTCATTTACAAGCTTTGGTGCGTAAAGTACTGAGGTTTTACGGATTACTCCCTTCAGAGCAAAGCTTGCTCTGTAAACATTGTCAAGTGTCAACATTTTGTTTTCTTCTTTCTGACTAATTATAAATTACATAAGGCTGTCAATAAACTGCTCGGCGCATCTTGCGGAGCGGTAGCCGTGGCGCAGTACAAATGCCTCTGCTTTAACTTCAAGCTCCGCTGGGGGTATATCAAGCCCTTTTCTTCTTGCAAGCTCCTTGACGATCTCAAGGTAGAGACGCTTTTCGGGCTTTGCAAAAAGTACACGCAGACCGAATCTTTCCGACAGGGAAAGAGTTTCCTGTACGGTGTCGTTGCGGTGGACATCGCTGCCCTCACGTTCACCGAAGCTTTCCTTGATGATGTGTCTGCGGTTGCTTGTTGCATATATCACTGCGTTGTCAGCCTTTGCGGAAGCCGAGCCCTCAAGGGTGGCTTTAAGCATACTGAAATTATCATCGTTGGTATTGAATGACAAATCGTCGATGAAAATTATAAATTTAAGGGGATTTTCGCTGATCTCGCCCATGATCTTCGGCAGATACAGAAGTTGATTTTTACGGACCTCGATAAGCCTCAGACCCTCGCTGAAAAAGTGATTGGTGATCGCCTTTACCGTTGAGGATTTACCCGTACCTGCGTCTCCGTAAAGAAGAGCATTGGCGGCAGGACGTCCTGAAAGCAGCATTTCTGTGTTGGCAAGTATCCTCTGACGCTCCTCCTTGTAGCCCACAAAGGAGTCCATTGTGGTTTTGTCGGGGGACATGATGGGAATGATGGCGCCGTCGTCTGCGATACGGAACATTCCGTGTGACGAGAAGATGCCATAGCCACATTTTTTGATATTTGCAACACGCATGGCGTATTCCTTCTTAAGATCTATTTCCTTTGAATCAAAGGCGGGGATATAGTCGATTCCGTGAAAATCGCGGTGAAAATCATCCGTTGTGATGGAGGCAAATTCTGAAAGGATGCCAAGCTCATAGTTTACTGCATCTGCAATATGACCGTTGACATTGGTACCCTTGGCGGCATTTTTAATATATACGTTTTCGTCCTCAAAAACTGCTTTTCTTACCATATCGGTAAGGTCACCGCCGTTTTTATAGATCTCACCGACAAATTTTGAGTAAGAGATCATTTTTTCGTCAATGGTCTTGCCGTGACAGTAGTCAAAAAATCGGCAGAACAGATTGCTTTTCAGAACCTCTGAAAAAACGCTTACCGCACAAAGTCCGCTGTATATTTTATTAAGATTTGCCATATTAAAGTTTTTCGATGATCTTATTTGTGATCTCTGTGGTTGAAAGGGCTTCCTTGCCGTGAGCGATGTCCGCTGTGCGCCATCCCTCGTTGAGAACCTTGTCAACTGCTGATACGATGGCATCGGATTCCTTGGAAAGTCCGAAGGAATACAGAAGCATCATAGCGGCAGAAAGTATGGTTGCAATTGGGTTTGCAATGCCCTTACCTGCAATATCGGGGGCAGAGCCGTGGATGGGCTCATAAAGACCCCTTGATGTGCTTCCAAGGGATGCTGAGGGGAGCATACCGATGGAGCCTGTGATCTGGGACGCCTCATCGGAAAGTATATCTCCAAACATATTGGAGGTTACGATGACGTCAAACTGCGAGGGGTTTCTCACAAGCTGCATAGCGGCATTGTCAACAAGCATATCAACACATTCAACATCGGGATATTCCTCTGCAATTTCGTGAACAACACGTCTCCAAAGACGTGAGGATTCAAGGACGTTTGCCTTGTCAATGCTTGTAAGCTTTTTGTTTCTCTTTCTTGCGGCATCGAAGGCAACTCTTGCAATTCTTTCAATTTCCATACGGCTGTAGCATTCTGTGTCGTAGGCTTCCTCACCGTATTTGCCCTCGCGTACACCGCGCTCACCAAAATATATGCCTCCTGTAAGCTCACGGACGATCATAATATCAAATCCGTTTTCAACGATGTCGGGACGAAGGGGGCAATCGTCCTTGAGAGCGGGATACAGCTTTGCGGGACGAAGATTGGTGAAAAGCTCCATTGCGGCGCGGATTCCCAAAAGTGCTTTTTCGGGACGGAGATTCCCGGGGAGT
>SVUF01000110.1 GCA_015063395.1 Oscillospiraceae bacterium | reverse complement strand
TATATCTTCACCGATATATGTTTTTGCGTTTACAGGTCTGTTTGTTTCAGTGAAGATATACATGTTTGCAATTGGCATATCATCACGGGAGTCCTTGATAAAGTAAGCCTTGTACTGATTTTTTCCTTCAGCGGAAACAACATCGGAGCGGCTTGGAGTTTTTACGCCGTCGTTCCAGCCGTAGAATTTATATCCCGCCTTTGCAGTTGCAGTGACCTCATAGCCTGTAATACCGTCTTCATGAGCTTGAAGCTCGCCGCCGTCGATCTGACCGCCCTCACCTGCAAGATAGGAAAGATAGAATTCCCCGTCGTTTTTTGGAAGGTATCCTGGCATCACGCTTGGAGAATAGTATTCACTTGAGGAAATGCCGTCAAGTGCTTTAACATTCTCAAATGTACCGTAGAATAAAGGCTGCTTGGTGCTTTTTTTGATGATGATGTATTCAATATCATAGGCTTCTCCCTCAATGGGACAGAAGGTGCCGTCGTTGTTTTTAGCAAGTAAAAACAGATTCATGGTATAAGTATTGTAGCTGGATTTTTTAGGCTCCATGCAAATTGTGGGGAAGGTATATCTTTGGGGAATATTGCTGGAGGAACGGTGTGTAAAACGCAGATATACGCGGTAGCTTGTGGAGCCGAATTTGAGATACTGTCCAAACTCCCAAATGGAAGGGGAGAAGGTGATGTTTCCTTTTTCATCGGCATAAATACCTTCATTGATATAACTTGCCCAATTGAGCTTTTCCGCATTGGTGAGATCAAAGGAGTCAAAGGGATCTTCCTTTGGCGTAACGGTAACAGCGCATTTTGCCATGAGACCCGAAGGAGTCTTAACAGTAATTTCAGCCTTGCCCTCATTAATTCCGATTAAATTGCCCTTTTGGTCAATGTAGGCAATTGAGGAATCGCTGGAGACAAAAATGAGACGCTGATCCTTTTCAGCTTCCTTGAGTATGGTTGCGCTGAGTAAATCGCTTTGTCCTTTGGAAATGGTGATGCATGTTTTGTCAAGCTCAATGGATTTATCCTCCGAGGCAGTACCGTTGGGAGTTGATCCTGTGAGGGTTGACGAAGCATTTGGTGTCAGTGTGGGTGTTGCGGTCCCATTTTCCATTTGGCAGGATGCAAGCAACATAGCAAAAAACAAAGCCAAAGCTATGGGAAGAATTTTTTTCATAACCGATCTCCTTGAAAAATTATAAAAATTACAAACTCTATTCTAACACATTTTTTCTTTTGAATGGTTAATTGTTTGTTAATATTACAGAAGAATAAATAAAGTGAATATCCACCAAAAGCGGTAATATGCCTCTGATGGATCTATAATCAAACGGTTTTCCAATATATCATATTGTTTTCAATGACAGCTTCCAGTTTGCCCCCGTCCTTAAGCCATGAAAGATAGGATTTTACGGTACTGCCCACAAGAGAATACTGCTCGTGGGACATTCTGAGTCCATAAAGCTCAAAAAGCTTCTGCAAAAGAACTTCAAAAATAAGAGGCTCTTTGCAAAGAGTGAGAATATTGTCCGAAATTTCATAAACCTTATTTATATTGTAGTCAGCAAGGGGAGCAATATCACTTGTGGGAGATGCATGGGAGGGAACAAAGGTTTTGCCTTGCAGTTTCTTTACATTTTCAAGGGTTTCTATATATGCGCCAACGTCATAAATATATCCGATTGCATATTTTTCAAGAGTTTCAACGGAAGAAAGGCAATCGGCAAGAAATACAGTTCCGTCATCAACGGCAAAGCCTACCATTGCAAAAAAGTGACCGGGCAGGGAAACTGAAGAGACTCCGCTTGGCAAATCGTTTTCGGTAAGCACCTCTGCGTAGCTTTCCTCTGCAAGAAGAAATTTATGCCGCAGATCCTTGTGGGGATAACCGCCGTATAAAAAAGACGGCTCAAAAATAGGGGCTCTTGTAAAAAATGATTCCACAGTGGGAGCGTAAATTTTACAACCCGTTTTCGTCTGCAGATAATGATTGCCGCCAATATGATCGGCATGGGAGTGCGTATTGTAAATTGCAGTAAGGGTCCATGAATTTTCATCAAGAATTTTCAAAACCTTTTTTGCGGCGTTCATATCGTTTCCGCTGTCAATAAGGCATACCTGATTTTCAGAAACCTTGATGATTCCGATTTTTGAAGGGCAGCTGACGTAATAGCATTTTTCAGTAATTTTAATAAGCTCGTACATAATATCACCATAGTTTTTTCTTTGATTATATATTATATCATAATGGGAAAGCATTTTCAATAGCATACCTCGTTTTTATTTTGGTTTATCTCCAAGCTACCGTATGTGCAGGTAAAAATCGATAAAAAAACACAAGCTTTAAATTTGAAAAGTATTAGTTTATAGAAAATGGGTATAATCAAAAACAGAAGGCAGAGGCTAACAGTAGGGAAATATCTATAGTAAAATATCACAAAAAACAGTTTTTACACATCAAAATTTTTTGACAAAAAAATATCGAGAAAAGTAAAAATAAGTATTGACAAATGGAAAACCTTGTGCTATAATCTTGTCGTTCCCAAAAATTGCGGCGTCGCCAAGCGGTAAGGCAACGGACTCTGACTCCGTCATTACCTAGGTTCGAATCCTAGCGCCGCAGCCACAAAAAAGCCTATCACGTAAGTGATAGGCTTTTTTGAACGATGTTTGCCCTTGCGGGCAAGTGATATTGACTTCGTCAGTGATGTTCACTGCGTGAGTGATGTTTCGCCTTGCGGCGAAGTGGGCAAACATCACATCACTTTGCGACGAAGGAGCAATACATCACTGTGCGATAGCACTACATCATTTCGGCGTAGCCGATACTTCACTATTTACAAACAAAGGCTTTTATGCTATAATAACCTCAACAAATAATTTTCAAAAACTTTTCCTGCATTTCCGCTCCTTTTCGGCATAATATGCTTATCACCCGAAAGGAGAACGAAAATGCCAAATCTAAAACCATACTATCAAGTAAAATTAACTCTGTTGCGATGGAAGCTGTCTTTCTTTGAAAATCCACCTAAAAACGAGGACGAGAAATATGCTTACGATATTATCCAAAAGGCGTATGAGTTGTCCGATCCTACATTAAATATATAAAAAGGGGTTGTCCCAAATGCACTTTAAATTGGCGTTTGGAATAGCCCCTTGACCATTAATGGAGAATAGATTAAAAAATTCAAAAAATCCACAAAACCCTATTGACAATCATGTGACCATGTGATATAATAAATACGTAATAAGAAATTTGAAAGCAGGTGTGGTTATGAACAGAAACAAAGAGATAATTAAAGTAGTAAAAGTTGTTTGTATATTGGCGGCTTTGATTCTTTTTGTCATACCTTTTCCAAAGGAAACGGAAAAAGAGGGAACAACAATCCTTTGTACCTTGGTACCAATTGTTGAAATTCATTTTTGGGAGTATGATTCAACCCTTGAATTAGTTCCGGGAGTTGATGGCGAACCCATTCATAAAAGCGGATACCAGGTGTTTTTGTGTGGAGCATCGGTTCGTTACTTTGAAAAGTATACACCCATAGAAAGCCCGGAAGCCACTACGTAAGCATTATTTTTTGAAGATTATTAAAGGAGAAATAACATGGTAAAAAAGCAGATAATAACCAATAGAGAAATTGAACAGGATATTGCAACAGCATTGAAAAATCCCCAGGATATGTCAAAATCAAGCTATAAAAAAATGACTTTTCCAATAGTATTAGTTGCCATTAGCATGGTGGTAATGGGATTTGTATACCCCCTCGGAGTACTTTGGATAATTCTTGGAATTGTTGCAGCATTGATTGGAGCTAAGATATACCAAATCTGTCGCCTTAATTATCTTATAAAAAACATTTCAATTGATGATTATGATATAGTTACAGATACGGTTTCACACATTTATAAAGAAAGCTATCACATTAAAAGCGCCAATCAAAATCATATGGGTCGGGACGTTGATAATTTCGTTATATATTTTGAAAGCAGAAAAAAATGGAAAATACCCAAGGAGAACTATTTGTGGAGTGTTGAGCGTCCCATGTCGGATTTTTCAATATATAACTCAACACATCGAGAGGATGCATATATTACCGTAGTGAAAAAGTCCAACGGAAAAATTGCAGTTGCATATAAATGCGAATTTTTTGAGTATAAAAACTAAAGAATGGGAAACAAGGAAATATCATGATTGATTATACAAAGCACACAATAACACGTGAGGGGATAAAAAATGATCTTCTGATTCTTACTATGATTACGTGGGGTAACTTATATGGGTAAGCAAGTGAATTATATAATGTACTATGAGGCATTTGTAAAGTTAGCGGAATTTGCCCTTGAGCTTGGATGCATGATCGTTCCAAAGGGCTTTACCGATGAGCCTGAATATCCGAAATGTGATATTTCAGTGGTAACGTCGGAAAAAACGGATTACTATTTTTACATTCCCGAGCTTTTTCCAATTGATCAAATAAAGCATGGGAAAAACATATACGGAAAATATTATCTTGAGGACGACTTCGGTATGCCATTTGCAATGTCAATAATTGAAGCATCTTATTCAGAAAATGAAAATTGTGCAGCAAGGGTATACGTTCAAACGGGGTATTATGACGAAAACGAAAATTGGATACCGCGCTCTGAAAAGCTGACAAAGACCTACGAGAAGATTGCAAGAAGGGCAAGAAAGCTTGCCGAAAGGATTGTATAAAAGCTTATCTATAAAAAGGAAAAACTATGGCAAATAAAAGAAAGATCACAAATCAAGCGGAAGATTTTCCCGAAAGAATAGACACATTAATTAATACCTACGATAAAACAGGGAATATCGCTGAATTTAAAGAATCCGCGGAGAAGCTTGCCGCAGACTATAAAGACTATACGTTCATAGCAGACGTGCTTTTGGCTTTGGCTGAAAGTTTTATAAAAAAAGGGAAAAAAGAAGCAGGCTATGCGTTTGTAAGAATTATACACGATAATTTTTCGTGTATAAACAATCTGAGTGTTCTGTATATCCGATTAGCTGAAAATGAATTTGAGCTTGGAAATATTGATGAAGGCAAGAAATATCTCAAAAAGCTTTGTGACAAGGTCAGCAATTACAGTGAAAGCATAGAAGCAAACGGACTTGAGGATGTGTGGGAAAAATATAAGGATTACGTAAAAGATGAAATTCCAAAATCAATAAGCGTTAATAAAAAGGGCAATGACGCAGGTGGGGACATAAAGTCAATCATGAACTTTCCCGAGGAAGAGTGGGTATATGAGCTTTACGACTATCTTGACGAGGCATCAAAGGGCGGAGAGGATCTTGAAGTCCTTGCTCCTTGGCAGAGGCGTGTTTATCTGATCTTCGATTTCATAACAAATGTGAATTCAGACGGTATCGGGCATTATTTATACTATAGAGGAGCTTTTTTTGAAAAACTGCAAGATGCTTTTTGTGATTTGGAGCTTTCAGCGGGAATTGAGCTTTTGAGAACGGTAAAAAAGAAGCTGAAGCTTATAAGAATTCCGAAAACAGAGGAAAAATGGCAAAGGATCATGGACAAATTTGATGACAATGGCATGGATCTTGAAGATGAGGAGAATTGGTATTATGAAAACGCCGAAAAGCAGATCCTTGATTTTTTGAATTCATATGTTGCCAAAAATTTGAAGGAAATGTGATATAAATAACCAAGATAATTTAGTTTGCTATGCAAAACTAATGCTTTTTGGTTAAATAATGCAGAAAAAAGAAATCAAAAAACACACAAGACTATTTACAAAATTAAAAAAATGTGATAATATAAATCATCTCTTACAGTATAGAAAGGAATTTTGAGTATGAAAAGATCGATTTCTTTGTTGATGGTCTTGGTGACTGTTATGGCAACTTTGCTGTCTGCGTGTGTCAATACTCCCGCAACGACACAGGTTCCTACAAAAACACCTCAAAAGACCGAAGCACCAACAACAAC
>SVUF01000003.1 GCA_015063395.1 Oscillospiraceae bacterium | reverse complement strand
GGTGATTCCAAGGATCTTTCTGATGAATGAAAATCTGCTTTCCGAGAGAAATGCGGTAAAGAGCTTTTTGACAAGAGCCAAAAGCTTTTCTTTGTAGCAAAGAATATAGATCGAAAATATTATGCCGATGATGACATTGTAGATGCCCTTCATAAGATCGACTGTATAATTGATCACGAGAGGAGCAATTTTTTCAATGGCGGAATAGAGAAAATTGAAGATCTTCTGTTCATATTCCATTAGGGTCGAGATAATCGTATCATAATGAGGTGCGGTAAATCGGTTGTTCTTCAAAAATCCGTTAATGGAAGCAATTGCCTTGTCAACAGTTCCGTAATTCTCTATAAGGCTGTTTACGCTTTCTGTAAGCTGAGGAATAAACGACATGACAAACAGGAAAAGGGCAAACAATACAATGGCAAAAACACAAAAGATCGAAAGACCGCGGCGCAGCTTGGAAAATCTGTTTTTTTGATAGACCTTTTTGAAAACCTTTCTTTCAAAAAAGTTCAAAAGGGGATTCAGAAAATATGCAATTACAACTCCTATCAAAAGAGATGACAGGGGACTTAACACGGTTTTTATAATGCCAAGTGTCTTTTCATATTCATTTATTAAAAAGAACACAAGAATCGCAGATGATAAGGCAAAAAAAGCATATACCGCAATTGATTTATAATTGTTGTTTTTTTCAAACTTCAAGTTTCTTCACCTTCTTTTACTTATGATAACATTTTATCCTATATTTTTAAATTAGTCAACACAAATCATTGAATAATTTAAAAATATGTGTTATAATTTTTACAGATGCCAAGTGCTTTATATGATGGGAGAAATAAAATGATAAAAGAAAAGGCATATGCAAAGGTAAATTTGTACCTTGAGGTTTTGGATAAGCTTCCCAGCGGATATCACAATATAGATACAGTCATGCAGACGGTGACTCTTTGCGACGAGGTTACCTTGAATTGTGAAAAAGGAGAAAGCATTGAGATTGTAATTACCTGTGACAACGGGGAGGTTCCATGCGATAGCCGTAATACCGCTTATAAGGCGGCGGAGCTTTTTCTTGAAGAGATAAAGGAGAATGCCCGTGTAGAAATTGATATTGAAAAAAAGATCCCGATGTGTGCAGGGCTTGGCGGCGGCAGCGCGGATGCGGCGGCAGTACTGAGAGGGCTGAATAAAATGTACGGAAACAGGCTGACTCTCGAAGAGCTGTGTGACATAGGTCTCAGGGTTGGGGCAGATGTTCCTTTTTGTATAAAGGGTGGTGCAACTCTTTGCGGCGGTATCGGAGAGATATTTACCCCATGCGCAAGCTTGTCCGATGACTGTTTGATACTAATTGCAATCGGAAAGCAGGGAAGTCCGACTCCCCAAGCGTATCAAAGACTTGACAACATAAAGAACAGATCTCGCCACATCGGAAGCGGTAAAATTACAGAAGCCCTTGAAAATGGTGATATAAGAGCAATTTGCGCAAATATGTATAACGCCTTTGAAAAGGTGGTGCTTCCCATAAATAGTGAGTGTTCAAGAATTCGGAGGATCATGTCTGTAAGCGGAGCTTTGGGTGTGCTGATGAGCGGAAGCGGAGCGGCTGTTTTCGGGATCTTTTCAGATAAAGGAAGGCTTGAAGGGGCAAAATCCGCTCTTTCGGGAGTTGCAGTAGGTGTTTTTGAAGCCAAAAGTGTTAACGATATTTAAGGAGAAACATGAAAAAAATAATTACTTTGATTCTTTGCGGAGCAATGCTGATGACGCTGTGCTCGTGCTTTGAGGAAAACCAAATGAAAACAGAAGAAAATAATAATAAAACGGAAATTGGCACCGATGTGAATATACCTGTTAATACATCTGTTAATACATCGATTGACACGGGTATTGATACAGGTATTGACACTGTGATAAATACTGATATTGATACCTCCGTCATAACTGAAGATATAACGGGAGATGAAACACCAATGCCGGAAATTCCCAATCTTCTCTTGACTGAGGATTACTTCTACAATAAATCCTGTGTTGTCTACGAAGGAAAAAAGAAGATAAACACCAAGGAATATCACTATCAAAGAGTATATTATATGCCATGTGAAAAAAACACCGAGTATGTAATGCAGTGCTTTAAGGAGGATATGGTGGTGTTTTTGGGAAGCGCGCCGAGATCTCCTGAGGATTGCGGAGAGGAAAATTCATTGACGGCAATAATGTCAAACAGAGTGAACGGAAAGCCCATTGACAGAATACTTACGGTGACCACAGGAGAAAATGACAAATATCTGATCTTCGCTTTTAATACCGATGAGCTTGGTTTGCTGTCCTTTCCGACAGAAATTGACAGGGTGTATGAAGGCTACATAAGCAATACAGTTATAAAAAAGGGAGATTCCTTTTCCATTTGCGGATATTCCTCGGAGGGCTATACCCATGACCCCGACTATAAGTCGGAGTATATCCAAAATGCAGTGAAAAAATCGGAAATGCTTTCTCGGATATTGTGGACACCGAAAAAGAATATGCCTTCCATGAACGGAGTGTTTTCACCGGACAAGCCCTCCCAGGGATTTCCGTATTCATCTGTTAAGGGATACAATAAATTTGTGGGCGTTGACGTTTTGCCCGAAACCTTTTTGACATGTCTTGAAAACCCCAACGGAATACTGTACAGCTACAATTGCAACGAGGTTGCCATAAAGAATTATTCCATGACCTTTGACAGTACCTACGGAAAAAATGTTTGCTCTACATTGGGAAAAGTGTATGAGTCAATAGGTCAGCAAAATGCATCGTGCTATTACGGCACTGTTTGCTCAAGTCTTGTGGGATATGCAATTGGATTGCCATACTATGAGACCACATATTCATTTGCAAACAAGGACATGGAGGAGGTCCCTATGGATCTTAATAAGGTGCGCAGCGGGGATATTGTGGTGCAGTTCCGAAGTGAAAACGGTGGCGGTCACACTGTAATCATTCTTGATGTTGAAAAAGATCCAAGTGGAGAGGTCAAATATATTACATACAGTGAATCCAACTATTCCAACTGTCATTTGGACAGAGTCACTGCCGATGAATTTGTGCTGAGATTTTTGAAGGAATCGTCACTGAATACATATAGCATTGCAAAGATCTTTCGCTACAGCGGCATTGAAAATAATACGATCCTGGAGTATAGCGGCAAGGCATTTACCGAGAAAAACGGGAAAAGCATTTTGGTTCTTGACAAAAGCGTTGACAGAGTCGGATGCGTTTTTATTGACGGAAAGGAATTTTTTGACTATACATATGATCTAAGTACACATCAGCTTGTCCTTGATATTTCTTCAAAAAGCATTGAGTCATCAACGGTAAAGCTCAGCAGAAGCGATATGGACCGAGCATATCTTACTCAAGCGAAAAGCTACAATTACGGAGGCGGGGCAATTGCTCTTGACCGAGGTAACAAATCCGTATACTCCGTTAACGATGACATTGTGATCACATTGTTTGCAGGTAAGGGTGTTGATGGTGTGGAGATTTTGAGAGAAGGAATGAAGGAATTGAGCTGTTCTTTCAAAAACAGTGTTGACATGGGAAATCAAACTCATACACTGACAATTGAAAAAGGTACACTTGAGAGCGGATATTATACTGTAAATGCCGTTGATAAAAACAATAAGATTCTTGGCACACAGGAGCTTATGGTGTACGGAGACAGCGTCACTGTAATCACCAACGGATATTCCGACAAGGGTATAATAATCCCTGAGGACAATATGATAAAGGGTAAAGTGCAGTTATATGACGGCTTTCTCACCCCCATGTATGTTTCAAGAGTTGGTATAACCGGAGTTGTATACGATACTGCTCCCATAAATTCCGACGGAAGCTTTGAGATATCATGTGGCTCTGACGCCACCCAATCGTATATAAAGATACACTATTTATGTAATTACGGAAGAGTTGCAACTCCTGCATTCAGAGTGTTTTACGGCAAGGCTTGTGATTGAATGACGGTGTGCAGATTGAAGAAGGTAGTTAAAATAAATACTTTAAGAGGTAAAGTTATGGATATGGATAAGGATGAGATAGTTAGAAAACGAAAAGAAAAAAAGCTTATAAAGAAAAGAGAAAAACAGAGAAAACGAAAAAGAAAATTGGTAAAAAACATAGTGCTTTTTGTTATTGTACAAGCATTATTTATAGGGATTTTTTCGGTTATGCAAAATCAATCGAGAATCGCCACTAATGAAAATACCCAAACAATAATTGGTTTTGCTGAAGATGTTTTTAAATCTGATCTTAATAAACAACTAAATATTTATTTTGATTCAGAAGCTTATCGCTATGGAGCAGGGTTGTTTAATCAATATTCCGGTGATAACCTCCCAAAAGATCTCTTGGCAGAAAAACTTTATGTGAAATATTATAAGTGTATAGGAACTTATGGTTTTTACAATACAATAGTGGATTTAAGAAGCGAAACAAAAACATACTATACAATGAATGACTATAATGACTATAGTCGCTTAGCAAGAACGGAAAGTATAATTTTTTTCGTGTTCTTTGAAGCTATTTATTTGTTTGTGTTAATAATCTATATTCGAGGTTTACAAATAGATCATGGTGAGGTAATTAAATGAAAACAGAAGAATTAATAGAATGCTTACATTTAGGACATGAAATTGAATTTACTATCAATAATCAGTTATATTTCTTAGAACCCGATTATGAAAGTATAGAAAAGTTTGGTAAAATTTTTTATAAACTGTATCGATGTAATAAAAATGAATCGAAATATCTCGTTAATGGTACTATAGAAGATATCTTGAACTACGCATTCGACGGAAATAATACTCTAAACAATTGTTGTGAAAGATTTGAAGAATGCTCTGTTTTTTGATTAAGATTTATACTCTGAAAACAGCACAATTGATCACATAACAATGAAAACCTGCCGTACACTGAATACAGCAGGTTTTTATCAATAATTGTAATAAATATATTTAAGTTTTTTTTAAAACTATATTTTGCTGTGATCCATGGGATAAGCGGCATTTACTATGATGATGTCATCGCCGATCTTGCTGATGCAGTCCCAAGGAATTCTGTATTCCTGAGGCGCTTTGAAGGAAAATACACATTGGTGCTCCGGAACGATGATGGCAATGATCTTGCCGCAGTCAAGGTCGATTTCCACATCGCTGACACAACCAAGCCTTGTTCCCGTACATACATTTATGATCTCCTTGCGCCGAAGGTCGCACAGGGTGGAAAAACCTTTTTTCATGTCAGAGAATTATGCAGATAAGACCGCCGCTTCCTTCGTTTATGATCCTTCCGAGAGTTTCAGAAAGGCGTATGCGGGAATCCTCCGGCATGTTTTTCAGCTTGGTTTGAAGTCCGTCAGTTACAAGATCATAAAGAGTGCGGCCGAACATGTTGGTTTCCCATATCTTTGAAGGGTCGGACTCAAAGGAAGAAAGAAGATATCTGACAAGCTCTTCGGATTGGGCTTCTGTTCCCACGACGGGATTGATTTCTGTTTCAATGTCCGCTTTTATCATATGGATTGACGGTGCGCTTGCCTTCAGCTTAACCCCGTAGCCCCCCGGCTGCTTGACGATCTTCGGCTCTTCAAGCGTGAGGCTGTCTCTTCCCGGCATGACAATTCCATAGCCCTTTTCCTCAACGGAAGCAAGAGCCTCGGAGACCCTATCATATTTCACCTTGATTTCAGCAAGATCGCGGATAAGCTTTATAAGGGATTCCTCGTTGGTGATGGTAAGTCCTGTTAGCTCACTCATGATCTTGTAGTAAAGCGTGGGATCAAGTTCAAGACGGGAGGATACAGTTCCTTCACCCATGTCGATTCGCTCAAGGTGGGCAGAAACTACATACTGATTTTCCCCGAGAAGTGTAAGGGCAGGGCGGACCTC
This sequence comes from Oscillospiraceae bacterium, assembly GCA_015063395.1. Classification (GTDB taxonomy): domain Bacteria; phylum Bacillota; class Clostridia; order Oscillospirales; family CAG-272; genus SIG714. The sequence continues at coordinate 38,024 of SVUF01000003.1, read as the reverse complement.
TCCCATTTTTGAAATTTTGTTGGCACAGCTCATGATGTCGGATTCAATGCTTCTGATAAGCTCGTGGTTGCGGTCAAGAGCGGAGGTCCATTCCGGCAGACGGAATTTCATTTCCGAAATCGGAAATTCTTGAAGGATAAGCTCAAGAATGTGGCGAATATCATCGGCGTTGATCTGCAGACAGTTGACAAGTGCAACAGGAGCCTTATATTTTTCCTCAAGCTCAAGGGCAAGTGCGACAGCACTTTCGGAATTGGGATCCTTTGAGTTCAAAACAATGGCAAAGGGCTTGCCAAGGCTTTTAAGCTCTGCGGCAACACGGGCTTCGGCATCAATATATTGGTTTCTCGGAAGATCGCAAACAGAGCCGTCGCAGGTTACAAGAAGTCCGATGGTGGAGTGGTCGGTGATGACCTTTTTGGTTCCGTATTCAGCTGCTTCAACAAAGGGCATGGGCTCCTTTTGCCAAGGGGTATGGACCATCCTCGGCTGACCCTCTTCGATCTGTCCCAATGCCTCGGGAACAACGTAGCCAACACAGTCAATAAGCTTGATCTTGATATTTGACGCGTCGTCAACTGATATGGCAACTGCTTCGTCGGGAATGAATTTCGGTTCCGTTGTCATGACGGTTTTGCCGCCTGCGCTTTGGGGCAGTTCGTCCTTGGCGCGTTCCTTGTCGTAGCTGTTGGATATGTTGGGAATTACAAGCATTTCCATGATTTTTTTAATAAGCGTGGATTTTCCCGTGCGTACAGGGCCTACAACACCGATGTAGATATCCCCGCCCGTACGCTGAGCAATATCGTGATAAATATTTTTATTTGACATAAACGATCCCCCAAAAAAGAAACTTGGATTTGTACATGAATATGCAAAAGGGGGTGATTATATTACAAAAGAAAATTGTTAAAATAATGTTAAATTTAAAAAAGTGCGAGAATACCCCTTGAAAAAAGGAAATAAATGTGATATAATACCTCGAAATTCACACACAGGTCGGCTTTCGGTGCCGTAAGGTGCGGCTAATATCCGTCTGTGGTGGAAAATAACCGAAGGAGGACATATAAAATGTCAGTTATTTCAATTAAGCAATTGCTCGAAGCAGGTGTTCACTTTGGACACCACACAAGAAGATGGAACCCCAAGATGGCAGAGTACATCTTCACAGAAAGAAACGGTATTTACATCATTGACCTTGCAAAGACCGTTAAGAAGTTTGATGAGGCGTATATGTTTGTACGCGAAGCTGCAACACAGGGTAACATTCTGTTTGTAGGAACAAAGAAGCAGGCTGCTGATGCTATCAAGGAAGAAGCAATCAGATGCGGACAGTACTATGTAAACGTTCGTTGGCCCGGCGGAATGCTCACAAACTTCAAGACAATCAAGAAGTCCATTGCTCGTCTCAACAACCTTGAGAAGATGCAGGCAGACGGAACATTCGAAGTTCTTCCCAAGAAGGAAGTTGCTTCTCTTGTAAAAGAGATGAACGACCTCGAAAAGAGCTACGGTGGTATCAAGACAATGACAGATCTTCCTGTTGCAGTGTTCATTGTTGACCCTCGCAAGGAAAGAATTGCAGTTCTTGAGGCTAAGAAGCTTGGTATTCCCGTTGTTGCAATCGTTGACACAAACTGCGATCCCGACGACGCTGACTACGTAATTCCCGGTAACGATGACGCAATCCGTGCAGTAAAGCTTATCACAGGCGCACTTGCAGATGCAGTAATCGAGAGCAAGCAGGGCGAAGAGCTTGCAGGCGAAGCTGAAGCTACAGAAGCTACAGAGGAAGAAAACAACTAATTTAAAAATACAATAATTGGAGGAATAGAAATGGCACAGATCACAGCTAAGGACGTTGCAGATCTCCGCGCTAAGACCGGTCTTGGAATGATGGACTGCAAGAAGGCGCTTGTAGAGGCAGAAGGCGACGTAGAAAAGGCAATCAAGATCCTTCGTGAGAAGGGACTTGCAACAGCTGCAAAGAAGGAAAGCAGAATCGCATCCGAGGGTCTTGTAGATATCATGACCAAGGGTGAAACAACAGCAATGGTTGAGGTTAACTCTGAAACAGACTTCGTTGCAAAGAACGCAACATTCAAGGAATTCGTAAAGGATATCCTTTCTACAATTATTGAAACAAAGCCCGCAAATCTTGAGGCTCTTATGGCAGGTAAGTTCAACGGAACAGAGCAGAGCGTACAGGATGCACTTGTTGAGAAGATCGCTCTCATCGGTGAAAAGCTCAGCATCCGCCGTTTTGTAATCGTTGAAGGAACAGTTGCGACATACGTTCACGGTATGGGTTCAACAGGTGTTATCGTTAAGGTTGAAGCTGATGAGGCTGCAAAGTCAAATGCAGACTTCGTTGAGACAATCAAGAACGTTGCACTTCAGATCGCGGCAGGTTCACCTCCCACATACGTTGCAAAGGAAGATGTTCCCGCAAGCGTAATCGAAGAGGAAAAGACAGTTCTTATCAACCAGGCTAAGAACGACCCCAAGAACGCAGGAAAGCCCGAGCAGGTTCTTGAAAAGATGGTTATGGGTAGACTTGGAAAGTTCTATTCTGCAAACTGTCTGCTTGAGCAGGAATACGTAAAGGACGATTCTCTCACAGTTGGTAAGTATATTCAGCAGGCTGCTAAGGCATTCGGCGGTTCTATCAAGGTAGTTTCTTTCGTTATCTTTGAAAAGGGCGAAGGAATCGAAAAGAGAGAAGAAGATTTCGCTGCTGAAATCGCAAAGATGGTAAACAAGGACTAATGATCCGTTTCTAAAGGACATGCCTAAGGCATGTCCTTTTTGCTATTATATGAGAAAACTACAGCAAAACAATTTGAAGATGCTGTGTTAATAAACATAAAAAATTACAGGTTAGAATTTACAAAAAACAGCCGGGCTTTTTGTGCATAATGTAGAAACTTCAAAAATCTTTCAAACGCCCTTGACAATCAGATGATCGTGTGATACAATTTGATTACATTAAGGAGCGCTTTGCTTAAGAATGAAAATAAAAATGTCATTTAAGGAGGTAAACTTATGGACAATAATCAAAATTTTGAAGCTGTTGAGACTGTAAACAGCTCTGAAAAGGTAAGCGTGAATAAGGCATGGAGCATGGTAATGACAGCCCTCAAGGACAAATTGTTTTTGGTCATTTGCATTTTGACGTCAGTATCCTTTGGACTTGGTCTGCTTGGAGAAAGCATGGATGTAATTCAGCTTTTGTTTATGATCTTTCTTTGGATGGTTTTTTCCAATGTAAAGAAGGGCATTGTGGATACGAAATCATTGAGACGAGTCAGCGGAACGGTTTATGCTACGTATATCATTACATATGTTGCATGTGTAGCGCTTATGGCAGCAGGAGGATTGCTCGGCATAATGCTTCTGGCATTCGGAGATGTTTTTTCTGAGCAACTTGTTACGGTTGACGGAGCGGAGTGGCTGATTGAGCTGCTTTCGGGAGCATTGGCATATGCTGTGGTTGGTGCTTTGGTGGCTTTTGCGCTTGCGGGACTTCTTATAAATATTTTTGGATTCAAGAAGATACATACATTTGCCAAGTCAGTATATATGGGAGTTGACAATTCTACAACCGATTTTGTAAAGAATGCTCACGGTGCAAAAACATGGCTTTGGGTGTTCGGCGTGATCACATTGGTTGAAGGCTTTGGATATTTTGCTGACGGCAAAATGATGCTGGAGCTTCAATGCCTCGTCAATGCAGCGACGTATATTGTTTCTGCGATTCTTGTCAATAAGTACCTCGCAGAAGAACAGGCACAGTAAAAGACTAACCCTATGGAAGAGAACTGAAGATCAACCGATTCGTATTCGGACACATTCTTTTTGTTTTCTTCAAGTGAGGAGCTGGAAAAAGTCAATTTGAGCTTTTACAGCTCCTTTTTTTGGCAAAAAATTATTGAAAAAAATGAATAATATTCATAGGGAGTTAATAATGAGGTAGTACACTTTAAGGTAGTTTTTAATAAAGAAAGGAAAAAGATATGCTGAAATTAAAGGGAATTACCAAGGATTATGTTCTTGGTGACCTTACTGTACACGCCCTTCGCGGCGTTGACATGAATTTCCGTAAAAGTGAGTTTGTGTCCATACTCGGACCATCGGGATGCGGAAAAACGACTTTATTGAATATCATCGGCGGTCTTGACAGATATACAAGCGGTGACCTTGTAATAAACGGAAAATCCACAAAGGAATATGAGGACAGGGAATGGGACTCCTACAGAAACCATAAGATCGGATTTGTTTTTCAAACATATAATCTTATCCCCCACCAGACTGTTCTTTCAAACGTTGAGCTTGCCTTGACCCTTTCGGGAGTATCAAAGGCAGAAAGACGCCGTCGCGCCAAGGAGGTTCTTGAGCAGGTGGGTCTTGGAGATCAGCTCAATAAAAAGCCTTCTCAAATGTCGGGCGGTCAGCAGCAGAGAGTTGCAATTGCAAGAGCGCTTGTGAATAATCCCGACATCATCCTCGCAGACGAGCCTACAGGAGCGCTTGATACGGACACAAGCGTTCAGATCATGGAGATCCTCAAAAAGATCTCAAAGGATAGGCTCATCATCATGGTTACACACAACCCCGATCTTGCAGATCAGTATTCCAACAGAATCATCAGACTTGTGGACGGACTTGTGACAAGCGACAGCAATCCTTACACTGAGGAGGAGTATAACCGTGATTTTGGCGGCAAGAAAGAAATGGATCAGAAGCAGGGGCACGGAAGAGTATCCATGTCATTCAAGACAGCGCTTTCACTGTCACTGAATAATCTTCTTACAAAGAAGGCGAGAACATTTCTTACATCCTTTGCGGGAAGTATTGGAATCATTGGAATTGCTTTGATCCTTGCGCTTTCCAACGGTATTCAGTTATATATTGATACAGTACAGAGAGATACACTTGCGTCATACCCTATCTCAATTACATCCGAGACCATGGACTATACCGAGCTTTTCATGTCAATGGCGGAAAATCAAGAGAAGATTGAGGATAGGGACGAAAACAAGATCTATTCCAATACCATGATGGCAAGAATGCTTTCTGCCATGGTTTCTGAGATCAAAAAGAATAATCTTCAGGAATTCAAAAAATATATTGATAGCGGAGTAATGGAGGAATATATCAGCGCAGTACAGTATGCCTATGCCGCAAAAATGCAGATATATTCATACGGAGCCAATAAGGTCATCAGCAGCGCTCCCGGCGAGTCCCAGCTTGTATATCCAAGCACCATTATAAATGAAGCAATGTCTGCCATGGGCGGCGGTGTTTCCGAGGAAATGATTGCCATGGGCGGCGGTGGCTTTGAAAGCTGGAGCGAGATTCTTGAAGGCAGAAACGGCGAGATCATCAATCCGCTGATCAAGGATCAGTATGAGCTTGTTGGCGAAAACAGCCGATTCCCCGAAAATTACAACGAGATTGTAATTGTTGTTTCAAAGGACAATCAGATATCCGATATGGCACTTTTTGCTCTCGGTATAAAGGATATGGACTATGTCAAGGAATTTATGGAAAACCTTATGACAGGCAACAGCGAGGGAATTGACACTGAGGTCATGGACTTTACATTTGATCAGCTTTTGGGTCTTAAGTTTAAGCTTGTGCTTCCCACAGAGCTTTATGAGCAGAATAGCGACGGCATTTGGGTTGAGAAAAAGAACGTGGATGCAGTTGTTGAGGACGGAGTCGATCTCAAAGTGGTTGGAATCATCAGACCTAAGGAAAGCACCGCTTCTGCGGCAATCAGCGGGGAGATCGGATATACTGCGGCACTTACAAAATATGCAATTGAGCAGTGCGCCAAGTCGGAGATCATGAAGTATCAGGAGGAGCATGATACTGTTGATATTTTCACAGGAGAGAGCTTCTCAACAAAGGTATATAACAAAGAAAACGTAAACGAGCTTGTAGATGCACTTCCCGAGGAAACTCTGCAGATGATGATGGGATATATAAATCAGCAGATGGCTCAGTACGGATTGCCCGAGATCACCACCAAGGAAGAGCTTGCCACCATGCTTGGTCAGATGCAGACAGATGACCAGATCGCCGAGCTTGCAGAGGAGCTTCTCGGAATCAGTGATTCGACTCTTTACAAAAACCTTGTAAAGCTTGGATATTGTGACATCGAACAGCCTTCGTCCATAAATATCTATGCAAGCTCATTTGAAGCTAAGGAAATGATATCCGATATAATTTCTCAGTATAATAAGGACGCAGAGGAAAGCGGAAAGGAAGAAAATGTAATCAGATATACGGATATAATGGCACTTATGATGTCTTCATTCTCCGATATCGTTAACTTCATTTCCTATGGACTTATGGCTTTTGTTTCCGTTTCACTTGTGGTTTCTTCAATAATGATCGGAATTATCACATATATTTCAGTTCTTGAGCGTACCAAGGAGATTGGAATACTCAGAGCCATCGGTGCGTCAAAGAAGGATATCAAGAGCGTGTTCAATGCAGAAACAATGATCGTAGGATTTTCCTCGGGTGTTATAGGAATTGCAATTACACTGATTTTAACAGTTCCCGTAAACTTTATAATGTATGCGCTGACGGATATTTCAAACATCGCAACTCTTCCCGTTGCGGGAGCCTTTATCCTTATTGCCATTAGCACTGTGCTGACATTGATTGCAGGTCTTTTCCCCGCTGTTATAGCGGCAAGACGCGATCCTGTAACATCACTTAGGAGTGAATAAGCAAATGAATACTCTTCGCAGATTAATGATGAAGCTTCAGCTTTTTATGAGCGACAGATATGCGCGGGTGGATGCAATTTGCATCACCTGCCTTATCGCCTCGGTTTTCCTTAATTTTCTTTCGGGATTTTTTGGATTGGCTGTATATATCGTAATGGAGACTGTTTCCTTTGCCCTTACTCTGTATGCAATATACAGACCCTTTTCAAAGAATATATGGAAAAGAGAAAAGGAAAACAGGGAATATACCGCGGTGCTTAAAAGGGTAAAAGCGTGGATACTGTTGAACTACAGACGGGTCAGATACTTTAAAACAGCGGTTTTTGTAAAGTGTCCACGTTGTAAAGCGGTAATACGTTTTCCGAGGAAAAAAGGCGAACACATGGCAAGATGCCCCGGATGTGGCGAAAAATTCAAGGTAAACGTTAGATTTTAGGACTAAAAATGGATTTTGCTATTGACAATTGGGATAAAAAATAGTAAAATTAAAAGTAGTAATGAGTAGCGTTGAAAGGATGGACAAATTATGAAAAAGAATGTAGCGGTTGTTGGATATGGCGGACAGGGAGGATGGCATGCAAACCAGATCCTCGCAAGTGATGTTGTATCTCTTGCAGGTGTATATGACATCAATCCTGCAAAGAATGAGCTTGCAGTAAGCCGCGGCATAAAGGCTTACGGAAGCCTTGAAGAAATACTTCAGGATAAAACTGTTGATATCGTTGTGGTTGCAACTCCCAACGATTCACATAAATCAATATCAATAGCTTCAATGGAAGCGGGAAAGCATGTAATTTGTGAAAAGCCCGTAATGCTTACAGTTGCAGAGCTTGATGAGGTTCTTGCAGTTTCCCGCAAAACAGGAATGCTGTTTACAGTGCATCAGAACAGACGTTGGGACGTTGACTTTTTGGCAATGAAGAGCATCATTTCCGAGGGTAAGCTTGGAAAGGTCATTTGCGTTGAATCAAGAGTTCACGGATCAAGAGGAATTCCTTCCGACTGGAGAGGACAGAAGGAATATGGCGGCGGAATGATTTATGACTGGGGTATTCACCTCATCGACCAGATGGTTCAGCTTCTTCCCGGAGAAAAGCTCAAGAAGGTATACTGCACAGAGCAGCATACAACAAATTTTGAGGTTGACGACGGCTTCAAGCTTCAGCTTATTTATGAATCAGGAACTACTGCGCATATCGAAATCGGAACGCTTAACTTTATTGCAATGCCGAGATTCTATCTCCAGAGCATGAAGGGATCTGCCCTTATTACAGATTGGCGCAACAAGGCGCAGGTGGTTTACTGCAAGCACTGGAATGAGAAGGAAGTTCTTCCTGTACAGACAGCGGCAGGAATTACCAAGACCATGGCGCCCAGAGATGAGATCACAGTTGATACCTATGAGATCGACATTCCCAAGTCCGACGTTCATGATTTCTACCGCAATTTTGTGAAGGCTGTTGACGGCATCGAGCCCCAGCTTGTAACACATGAGGAATCAAGACTTGTGCTTTCAATAGTGGAGGCGGCGTTTAAGTCGATTGCGCAGGGTCAGGTCATCGACTTCGAATAATATCTGAAAAATCAATAAACAACGGAGACTCGGGTTTCCGTTGTTTCTTTTTTGGTAAGAATTATAAAAAAGAAAGCTTGTGACATGTGAAAAGCCCTCAAAAAAAGATTTTTTTAAACTTTTTTTCAAAAAACCATTGACTTCCACCCAACGTAAAAGAATATAATGCGGGTGAAAAAAGGAGGTACTTTGATGAAAATTAAAACAGTGTGTGAAAAAACAGGGCTTACGGACAGAACGGTAAGGTATTATATTGAGGAAGGACTGATAAATCCTCAGTTTACTGAAAACTATCTTGGACGTAAAGCATTTGATTTTACCGATGAAAACATATCGGAGCTTAATGACATCGCAATTCTCAGAAGCTTTGATTTTTCCATTGAGGAGATCCGCGGAATACTGAAGGATCCAACAAGCAGTCCTGCAATAATCAAGGATGCCAAGGAAAGACTTGCAAAAAATCTTTTAATCAATCAAAAAAAGGTTTCTGCAATGTCAGCGTTGGACGAGGAGCTTCAATATACAGTTGCGGATCTTGCAAGGGAGCTTTCGAAGCCCGAGGAGATGGCGGTGTCACAAGAAAACGTTGCACCGAATTTGTCAAAAAGAATTCTTGCCGGTCTTCGCGGAACGGCAATGTTCATGGCGGTTTGGCTGCCAATTCTCATTAGCCTTACAATAGGTATTGTAAAAATTATAAGCTACAAAAACCCAATATTCCATCCTGTGCTATTGGGAATCATCGTTTTTTGCTTTGTTCCTTCAGTGGTCAGTATGTTTACATCGAAGATCAAGCTTCTGCAAAAGCAGAAGGTGAAAAAGGTGTTGATTGGTATTTGCATTTTATGTATACCGATTTGTACGGCGAGTTCTGTATTTGCAATAACCGATTGTCAACATTCTTGGAGTGAGCTTGCCGTTGAACGAGAGGTAAGCTGTTCTGCCGAGGGAAGAATAATAAGGAAATGCAATGACTGCAGAGCGGTTGAGGTTGTAACAGTTCCAAAGCTTCCTCACAAGGAAGTGACCGATTATGCCATTGAGGCGTCATGCGCTGAAGAGGGACTGACAGAGGGTAAACACTGTACAGTGTGTAACGAAGCTACAATTCCCCAAATGGTTATAGAGAAAAAGCCCCATAGCTATACAAGAACCGTAACCAAGGGAGATTGTTCAAACAGGGGGTATACATATTTTGAATGTGTGGGATGCAAAGAGAGCTATACCTCAAATATAATTCCTCCAACGGAGCAGCACAGCTTTGTAAAAAACGGAGACCTTGGCTACAAATGTACAGTATGTGACTTGAAGGTTTGCGAATACGGCAATGCCGACGGCTCATATATGGGAGGGGTATATTGTCCTGTTCAATACTATATCACAGGGGTAATAGACCCCAACAATGAGGTCGAAAGAACCCTTGTAATACACGGTTATGGAAAAATGCCCGAGGCGACGGGAGAATATAAGGCTCATCCGTGGCTGAGGAGTGTGTATACCGAGGAGCTGAGAAGCATTGTGATCTGCGAGGGCGTGGTGTCGATTTCAACAGGAGCTTTCTCTGAAAATCTTGATGATGATATTTGGAACGGAAATCCGTTTCGTTCTGTAAAAAGCTTTGTTATAAAAAACAAAAATTTGAAGATCGACAGAAGCAGTCCGAATATAAGCGGGATCAAATGTGAAATAACCTATTCCAAATAATCTGTATTGAAAAGTACCTCTTTAATTTGTAACGAAGAAAGGGAAGAATATGAAAAAAACTATAGCATTAATAATCATTTCAATTTTAGCATTCACATTGGTTTCCTGCGCTGACACCGGGGATAAGGGTACACCCACACCTGAAGGGACGAAAACCGCCGAGGCTTCAGGAACAAATACACCCGATAACCCTCCCGATAAAACAGAGCATATCCATTCATACGGTGAATGGAAGATCACAGAAGATCCAAGCTGTGAAAAAACGGGTAAGCAGGAAAGAGCTTGTTCCTGCGGTGAAAAACAGCAGGAGGATATAGCCGTAATTGACCACAAATATGTAAACGGCGTATGCTCAATGTGTAATAAAAAGGATCCGTCCGTATTTGTTCCCGACTATAAAAAGGGACAGGAAAATACCGTTGGCAGTGATATGAGCATGGGTACGTATTGCTCACAGGGCAACTGGATATATTTTTCTCCAACTGCATATAAGATCTCAAAAATAACCAAGATGGGAACAAACCAAACTCCCGTGTATGAGATACCCTCGGGTAAGATACAAAACCTCAACGTTGTAGGAGATTGGATATATTTTTATTGCGAGGGCATGACCGAGGGTAAGTCCTATATAGCCAAGGTTCGCACTGATGGCTCGGGCTTTGCAAAGATACTCAGCGGAGTTCAGATCTGGGATATGCTTGTTGTAAAGGATAGGATTTTTTATACTCAATATAATGAAACCTACAGTGATTACGCCAAGGACTGTTATCCTCTTTACAGTATTTCCACAAACGGCGGAGCTGCAAAAATGATACATGACGGAGCGGTAAACTGTTTGCGCTCTGACGGAAAATACGTATATTATCACCAACAAGCCAAAGACGGTGTAAGCTCTGTTTCAAGGATAAAATATGACGGCACTGAGAAGTCCAAATTGGTTTCCTTTAAAAAAGGCGAGGGTATCGTCCATTTTACCCTTTGTGATTCAAAAATATATTTTCTGAGACTTGATAAATATAGCGATGAATGTACCATTGGTTCAATTGCTGCCAACGGAGGCAGTTATACTACATATGGAAAAACACCCTTTCATTCGGATTTTCTCTATGTAGTTGGCTCAAAGGTTTATTATCACGGCGGAGCCTTTGATTCTCAGGGCTTTCCGACTGAGGCTTATGGTCTTGTTGAGTTTAATACGGCAACAAAGAAGTATAAGGTAATAAAAGAGGGCGATAGCTCGGGAGATTATTTCTTTACAGACGGTATGATTTTGTGTGAGGGCTATACAGGAGAAACGCTGACAAAGCTGACGGTGTATAACTGCCAAAACGGAAGCACCTTGAATTTTAAGATAAAATAATAAAAATCGCCCTGTAAGGTATATCTTGCAGGGCAAACTAAAAAGAGACTGAAAACCTCAATGATCCATGAGATTTTGCAGTCTCTTTTTATTATGTGCTTTAATAATTACTTGTTTATAACCTTGAGGTAAACGAGAATTGAAACTACGATTCCCACAAGACAGTAGATGTCAACAAGTGATCCGAGGATTCCTACGATGAGGTTAACAACAGGGATAAAAGAAAGAATTCCGATTGCAACACCTGCAACAGCACCAACAACAAGATAAATAATTGCTGTGATGATTACCTGAGCAACAGTGTTGGAATGAGAAAAAGATCTGGGAAAGAATTTCTTCAAGAATTCCATGGTAAAGTCTCCTTTCAAAAAATATTTACTCCTGGTATTATATTATATTTTTTTCAAAATGTCAATGGTTTTGTTGCAATTTTTGTGATAGACTCAGGTAATAATATAAAAGAACCATAATAGTGACAATTAATGATTGGTTTTAGTGCTTTTTTGAATATACCTTTATTATTTGTAAAATAATAGACAATATAACTTTGTAATAAAAGGGTGATATTTACGGATAATATAAATGAGAAATATGGGGAAACCCTTGCGTTGATGGACGAAGGCTTGGGATATGGCATCAATTTTGACATAGTCAGAAAAAGGCTGATGATAAGCGGCGAGGTTGAAGCGGTGTTTTATGGAATAAATTCCTTTGGCAACGGTGAGCTTACAGAGCAGATCGTTGAATACCTTATAAAAAACAAAAGCCTTTCCTCATATCTTCCGAAAAATCCCGAGGGCTTTTTCAAAAATGCAATTCCATACTCCGAGTCAAGCGCAGAGCCTTCGGTTGACAGGGCAGTATATTTTGTAATGTCGGGTACGTCCGCGCTTGTTGTAAAGGGGCTTTCCGACATAATCATCATAGATTCCCGAAGATATAGCATGAGGGGCGTTGGCGAGCCTGCAAACGATAAGGTTCTCAGAGGACCCCGTGAGGGCTTTATTGAATCCCTTGTTGTAAATACGGGACTTATAAGAAGACGGATCAGAGACACATCTTTGAGAGTCAGAAAGCATACAATAGGCAAGAGAACTAAAACGGATGTGGCTCTTTGCTATTTGGAGGGCAGGGCAAGCAATAAGCTTCTTGAGTCAATTGAAAACAAGCTTGGCTCTCTTTGTCTTGACGGCATTAATATGGGACTTGAAAGCATTGCCGAGGTAATGATTGGAGGACGATGGTTCAACCCTTTTCCGAGAATACGGTATACGGAGAGACCCGATGCCGCCTGCGCCATGATCATGGAGGGGAGTATTATTCTTCTTTGCGACAATTATCCCAGCGCAATGATCCTTCCCACAACATTTTTCAGCTTTACACAGGACACCAACGATTTTTATTTCACACCCTTCATTGGAAAATATTTAAAAATGGTTCGTCTTGTAGTTTATAGCCTTTCCTTGATGCTGACGCCCGTATGGTATTTACTCATAAGCACTCCCGAAATATTACCGGGGTGGCTTGAGTTTATCGTGCCAAAGGGGGATCAGAATGTTCCCATACTGTTACAGCTCATCGGAGTGGAGATATGTGTTGACGGCTTGAAGCTTGCATCCCTCAATGCCCCCGATACCATGTCAAGCTCCCTTGGAATAATCGGCGGACTTCTTCTTGGAGACTTTGCAGTAAGCGTTGGTTGGCTTTCTGAAAACGTGATTTTTTATATGTCCTTTGTGGCAATTGCAAATTTCACTCAGCCAAACTTTGAGCTTGGGTATGCCTTCAAATTCATGAGGATCATAACCCTTGTGCTGACAGGGCTGTTTCACGTTTGGGGCTTTTGGGCAGGGATACTTTTGACAATTGTGATGATCGTCACAACTCCCACCATAAAAGGTGCCCCCGGGTATCTGTATCCCCTTGTCCCCTTTGATAAAGAAGCGCTTTGGAGGGTCATGTCAAGGGTGAGTCTTGATGAATGTCAAAAAAAGAATAAATAAAGTTCATAATTGTTCATTTTTGGGAAAAGGAAGGTCTATTGACAAAAAATATCGGATGTGATATACTGATTTTATAATATAAAATAATGGAGGTATTATAGCCTTGAAGAAAGTAATACTTTTGGTTTTGGTGTCTGCACTGCTTTTCTTGCTGGCATCATGCGGCGGTCTCGATAAATCGGAGCTTCAGGCAGTAATCGACATAGAGGTCAATAAAGAGGATTATACTGAGGAATCCTATGCAGTATATAAGCAAAAATACGACGAAGCCGTGGCGGTTCTTGCTGACACAGGCACAACGGAAACCAAGATAAACAATGCTACAAAGGAGCTTAACTCAGCAATCAACGGTCTTGTAAAAAGAGCAAATTTTTCCGTGCTGGAAGGACTGTTGGCTCAAAGCTATGAGGCGGAAAAATACACCGTTGAAAGCTACGCACAGTATCTTGATGCCTATGCAGCGGCAAGAGAGGTTTTCAACAATAAGAACTCAAGACAAAGCTCTGTAAACAGTGCGATAAAATCATTGACTGATAAAATTGAGGCATTGATTCCAAAGGCGGATGTCAGTGAGCTTGAGCAGCTCATGATCTTTAATGTTGAGGAATCCAAGTACACGGCAAGCACCTATAATAATTATATTCTTCTTTACAATGCGGCTCAGCTTCTCATTGATAAGGCGAACAAGGCAGAAAGTCCCGATGAGGTTGCTGACTGTAAGGCGGAGATCCAGCTTTGTGTAACTCAGCTGAGATCTGCAATTGAAAAGCTTACACTCAGAGGCAATACAGATGCTCTTTCCGAGGAATATGACAAGGCATCAAAGCTTTACAACGGAACTGTTGATGGAATTCCTTCATCGGTATACTATTCCGAGGCTTCGTATAAGGCACTCCACGAAGCAATTGTAAAAGCACGTGAAGCCATTGAAAGCGATGATATGAGTCAAAAACAGCTTGATGACGTTAAAGCTGAGCTTATCCTTGCGGTGAACTCGCTTGAGGGCTCGGACATCAGAAAGCAGCTTTATGATCTTGTAATTGATACACAGGAAAAGTATCTTGCCCACGGGGATTATTTTACAGAATCAAGCTATGAAAATCTCAATGAGGTAATAAATTCTGCAATTGATGAATACAATTCCTCAAAGTCCACAACTGCTTCCTTGAAGGCGGCTATAGCGGCGATCAACAAGGCTGTTGAGGAGCTTGAGTATGTGATCATCATTGGAACAGGCAAAACCGATTTCGATTTCTCGTCATATTCCTTCAGGATCGGAAATGCAGTCATCGGTCTTAAGGATTATTTTGCGGATCCCGAAGCATTTGTCTCCATCGTTACAAGTGCGGACAATACGGCGGTGATTGAATTTTCAGGCACTATTGACGAGGGCTTGGTTGTGAAGCTTGCAGACACAAGCATTGTTGTGTTCAAGAGAAATTCTGTCACAATTGAGAGAAGCGAGACATCAACTCCTGCCGATCTTGTGAATTTCGCAGCGTTGGGCGCACTTGACCTTATGTGTGACGAGGATCAGGTAATTGATGCTATGGGTGCAAATCCCACAAAGTACTATGTTGAGGGCAGTGACAATGTGTTCTTATATAAGGATGCCCTTGGCGGATATGAGTTGAAGATCAACCACGATATGCTGTCAAAGGTTTTGACAAGCATTGAGATCACAGCGTCTGTAAGCATCTGACGGATATATATTAATAAATAATGCAAAGCAATCGGGAGAAGCAATGATCTTGATTGCTTTGTATTTGTCATCAAAGAGGAAATATAATTATGTTGATTTATAACAGTATACTGATCGGTCTCGGTCTTGCGATGGATGCTTTTTCCGTGTCCCTTGCCAACGGACTTAATGAATCGAAGATGTCCAAGCTTAAAATGACATTGGTCGCAGGTGTATTTGCAGTATTTCAGGGAATGATGCCATTGATTGGCTGGGCTTGCGTACATACTCTTGCAACATATTTTGAGGCTTTTCAAAAATTTATTCCGTGGATCGCTCTTGCGCTCCTTTCATTCATCGGTGGAAAAATGCTTTTCGAGGGGCTGAAGTGTAAGCCCTGCGGCGAAGAGAAGGACAGGGATTGCTGCTGTGCAAAGCTTGGGTTCGGAGCGCTTTTGGTACAGGGGGTTGCAACATCAATTGATGCCCTGTCCGTTGGCTTTACAATTTCTGATTATAATTTTATTGAGGCGTTTATAAGCGCCATTATAATTGCATCTGTGACCTTTGTCATTTGCTTTGCGGGAATTTGTATAGGAAAGAAGTTTGGAACACATCTTTCAAACAAGGCATCCGTATTCGGCGGCGCAATTTTGATCTTTATCGGAATAGAAATATTCATAACGGGAATTTTATAATTATAAAACAAAAGCTCCCCGACAGACCTAAATCTGTCGGGGAGCTTTCTTTTAAGCTTTATAATAATGATTAAACAGTAGCCTTAACCTTCTTGAGCTTTACAAATCTGGGAAGGCTGTCTTCCTTCTTGAGCTGTGTCTCGCCCTGAATGAGAGGAAGTGCGTATTCAACAAACGCCTCTGTCATGCCGTTCTTTTCAGCGTTGAACCATTCAGCAGGAATCTTCTTTTCTGTGTTAGCAACGATGCTGAGGTCAAAGAGCTTGATGTTGCAAACGTACTTGCCGTCCACATATGTTCTCTCAAAGCCTACCATCTTGTCTGTAACACCTGCAGTTGCGTTTTCAACAGCTGCCTTACCTGCGGAGAATGACTCCTCGATATCTGTCTGGGAAGCAGAGTGAGCAGCACATCTCTGGAGAAGGCTGAGCTCAATGCCTCTAACCTTTGCGCCTGTCTTTTCCTTGAGAACAGAAGCAAGGTATGTTGCAAGACCGCCGAGCTGAGCGTGACCGAATCCGTCTGTAGCGTTTCCAAGGTCGTTGCCGTATTCGGAAATGTACTTGCCGTTCTTGTCGTGGATACCCTCGGAAACAGCAACGATACACTTCTTGTTCTTGTTGTAGATCTCAGTTACCTCGTTGATGAATGTATCCATATCAAAATCATTCTCAGGGCAGTAAATGAGGTCGGGGCCGTTGCCCTTTGCGCAAGCGAGAGAAGCGGAAGCTGTAAGCCAACCTGCGTTTCTACCCATGATCTCAACAACAGTGATCATTCCTGTGTCGTAAACTCTTGCGTCGTGGTAGATCTCCATGAGAGATGTTGCGATATACTTTGCTGCGGAAGCGTAGCCGGGGCAGTGGTCTGTTCCTGCAAGGTCGTTGTCGATTGTCTTGGGAATACCCATTACGCGGCACTCATATCCGTTCTTGAGCATGAACTTACTGATCTTGTTACATGTGTCCATGGAGTCGTTACCGCCGTTGTAGAAGAAGTAACGAACGTTGTACTTTTTGAAGATCTCAAGAATACGGTTGTAATCTGTGGGATCAACATCGGGATCCTTAAGCTTGTAACGGCATGAGCCGAGAGCAGAGGAGGGTGTGTACTTCATAAGCTCGAGTTCTGCGGGGTCTTCCTTACCCATGTCGATGAGATTGTCATCAAGAACTCCCTTGATGCCGTTGAGAGCACCGTAAACTGCAGTGATGTTTTCGTTTTCAAGAGCGGTCTTGATACAACCGTAAGCACTTGCGTTAATTACGGAAGTAGGGCCGCCTGACTGACCGATTATACATGCGCCTTTAAGTGTCATAGTGAATACCTAACCTTTTCTATTATTTTTATTATTGTTTACTTTTTTGAGGTGTTTATTTATACACCAACGATTATAATAACACATAATTGTTAATAAATCAATGGTTTTTGTAAAATAAAGCCGAAAAATACGCAAAAAAATCACTGTCGGCGTGACAGTGATTTTGTGTATTTTGATACTTTTGGTCAGTTGCTTTCGCCGTTTTCGGCGTTTTCCTGCTTTGGTTCTTCCTTGTCAGTCTCACCGTTTTCAGCTTTTTCTTCGTTTGCTGTTTCAGGGGTTTCTGTGTTTGATGCTGTATTGTAGGTGTAGTCCGCTTCAATGGGAGCTTCATTTGCAATCTTTTGGTTTTGCATAAGCTGCTTGAATGTGGGGATCGTTGAAACCACTGCAAGAGCAAGACCTATAAGCAGGATCTTTATGTAGGAAAACGCGATCTCTGCATCGCTAAAAAACAAATATCCGCTTGCTACACACTCAAAATATGTGGGCATATAGTCTATCTCGCCGTCTGCGTACCATCCCTCGTGTGCTTGATAAAGATCAAGAGAGAAGCAGAGATACCATGCCAATACAAGAACAAGGATTGCGATGATGCTGGAAATGATGATGCCTTTTTTGCTTGAACCCTTTGCAAAAAATGTATATCCGCGGTTTGCGGCAATTACTCCGACGATTCCGCTGATACCTGCAACAAAATCGACTCTGTCAAGTATAAACCACAGAATTCCTCCTACAAGAGCGAAAAGGAAAGCTCCCACGATGCCCGCAAGTACGTTTTCGGACTTGTTTACAGGTGTTGCCTGTGTCTGATTGGTTGTGTTCATAATTTCTCCTTCCATTATTATATAATAGGGTATTTTTCTAAATTATATCACCGCGGAGCAGTCAAAGTCAATATCAAAAACCATATAAAATCTATATATATATATATATATTGATATGAGTGAACATGCACAAAACAAGGCGATTTTGTAAGGATTGCCATTGATGATTGAGTATTTGAGTGATTTTATATAAAATATAAAGTTATCTAAAGGGCTCGCGTATTGACAAATGACCAAAAAAGTTTTATACTTTATATAAAGAAAAAACTTAGGAGGTTCAGAATGAAAAGGATCACAGCACTGCTTTTACTGTTGGTCATGGCACTGCTTCTTGTTTCCTGCGATAATACACCAAAGGAAACAACATCGGCACCCACTGCATTGCCAACGAAAACACCTACAAATATACCAAAAACTACGGAGGATACAACGCCGACACCATCGGATACTGCCGATGCCACCCCGTCACCGTCCGTTGATCCGTCCCCTGAGCCAACGGATACTTCAACAGAAAAGAAGGTTGATACTATGGAGTGCAGGCGCAATGGAAGCACCTGTACGATCAATGTTGTAACGATAGGGCTCAAAAACACCGAGCTTGGCGTAGTTGTGTTCAAGGGCTCATCAACTAATAGCAAATGGCAGGAGGAGCCGGATCTTATAGTGGATATTGCTCAGATCTCTGTTGATAACAGGGGAAAGGGCACTGTTGCAGTTACAATCGATGAGGAAATCACCGATTTTGCCATTAAAATTTCATTCGACGGCGGAGAGTATACATATTTTTATTCAGGAGGTCAGTCATGAGGATTAACAGAGTGTCAAAAGCTATAATTTCGCTAATTTGTCTTGTTTCCATGATCCTTCCTCTTGCGCCGGCTTCATTGGTTACGTCATATGCCGATGATGAGGTGAACTCAAGGAAAACACCGATCATGGGCTGGGCATCATGGAATGCTTACAGAACAGATATAACAGAAGAATCCATACTTTCACAGGCAATAAAGCTCAAGGAGCTTGGACTGCAGGAGCTTGGCTATGTTTTTGTCAACGTTGATGACGGTTGGCAGAACGGCAGAGGCGAGGACGGACTTGTAAACATCAATACAACAAGATTTCCATCGGGAATGAAGGCTCTTGCAGATACCCTTCACGATATGGGCTTCTATGCAGGTATCTATACCGACGCAGGCTCGTATACTTGCGGTTGGGCTTCCGATAACGAGGTCAACAACTTTAACGTAGGACTTTACGGGCATGACGAAGAGGACCTTCGCCGTTATCTTATTGAATGGGGCTATGACTTCATCAAGGTAGACTGGTGCGGAGGTATCCGTCAGGGACTTTCAAAGCAGCAGAGATATACGGCTATAGGAAATATAGTAAAAGAAATTGAAAAGGAAACGGGAGACGACAAGATATACAATGTATGCTGTTGGTCATTCCCGGGAGAATGGGTAACTGATGTTGCGGACTCATGGAGAACGGGCGGAGATATCTTCAACAATTTCGGCGCAGTTCTTGAACAGCTTGACAATATCAAATCCCTTGCAAAATATACCACTCCGGGTCATGTAAATGACCTTGATATGATGCAGGTCGGAAACGGTATGACATATGAGGAGGATAAATCCCACTTTTCCATGTGGTGCATGATGTCAACACCTCTTATGCTCGGAATGGACCTCAACAGTATTTCCGATGAAACTCTTTCCATCATATCCAATGCAGAGCTTATAGCGCTGAATCAGGATCCTGCATGTATTCAGGCAACGGTTGCTAAAACATACGGAGATGTTGAAGCGTGGACAAAGGATCTTGGCTCTGCCGACTCCGGAAAGAAAGCCATCGCCCTTCTCAACAGAAGCAACGAAAGCAAAACCGTTGTTGTTTCCTTTGAGGATCTTGGTCTTAAAAACGTAGTAAAGCTTCGCGATCTTTGGTCACATTCGGATATTCCCGTGGGAGAAACATATAAGGTAACGATCCCTGCTCACGGTACTGTTGTTTTAAGCGCCGAGGGAATTGATATACCCCTTGAGGACGAAAAGAATGACATTTTTGTGGAGGACGGCTCCACCCCTGTGTTTGAGGCAAAGCTTGAAGGCAAGCCGAAGCTTATAAACCTTACAACACTTGGAAAATACGATTGGGTGCATTTCGGAGATACCGAAACTACCAAAATGAGAAACGGTTCGGGAGAGATCCAGCTCAGCTATGAGGGCTCATACTGTACCTACGGAAATGCGGCGGCGACATACAGCTGGACCAACGGTAACGGAAGCACGCCTGTAAAGACCTCTACGTCGGGCATAGGTGTTCGAGGCAAGGGTGCATATATGCTTCTGTCAACACCATGCGATCAAAACGAGAGAACACTGTACCTTCCCATAGGAAGCTATTCCGCCAATATCAAAATCGAGCTGATCATAGGCGGCAAGGTGCAGAAGTCCTTTAGCGTTAAGGGCGGAGGAGAGCAGAAGGTCGACAAGCTTTTGACCTTTACATATTCCAGTGATATTCCCACAACAGCTTATGTAAAGTGGACTGTTGTTGACAGTCTGGGCAGCAGTGACAGTGTAAATGTTGAGGGTGTTGCTCTTTCCATGAAGGTTACAAAGAGCAGTCTCGGCAATCCTAAAATTGACTATAACGGAGAAGAGCTTGAGGTTTCCGTAAATGCCATCTCTCTTTCTGCGGGCGCAAGTGTAATATTTGCTCTTGAGGACAAAAACGGAGCATTGCTTGAATTTAAGACCTTGGAGGTAGGTGCTAAAAAGGCACAAACTGTAAAGGCAACCTTTAATGCAGGAAAAAGCTTTGAAGGAAGGGTATGCGCATATCTTTGGAAGGGTAATGTGCCTCTTTGTAAGAATACCGAATGTGAGGTTGCATATGCTTCAAATTCCGATTACGGTATCGGACCCATGGGCGCAAAGCATCTTGTTTCCAAGGGTGCGGTTCTTCTTGATGTAAGAACTCCCGAGGAATATGCAAGAGGTCACATCGAGGGTGCGCTGAACCTTGATTATTCAAAAATTGCTACCGATGTTGAAAAGCTTGTTGCCAATAAGGAGCAGGCGGTGATCGTATATTGCTCGGCGGCAAAGCGTTCGACACAGGCGGTTGAAGCAATGATCAAGCTTGGATATAAAAATGTTTATAACCTCGGAAGTATGTCAAACTATGATGTTGAGCCCACCTTAACATTCTCAAGCAAGACCTGCAAGGTAATAACCGCAGGAGAGGGCGTGGAGGTTGAGTTTACCGCAAGCCCATTTGATAAGCCTTCGGTATATGTATCCATCGGCGCAGGCTCCGAATTTAAGGATGCGGTAAAGATCGAGGAATTTACCGTTCCTGAATATGACGGCTACTATATGACACTCAAGGCGTACCTTGCCTATGAGGGAGTATGCTATGCGGAGATATCCGAGGAGTTTATATTCTGGTCGGAAAAGACCGTTGATACATTTGCAACGGATATAGAATGGAAAACTGCAACAATAGGTTGGGGAAGCATCAAGAAGGATAAATCCGTAAACGGAAATCCCCTGACACTTGCGGGTAAGAAATTCAGCCATGGAATCGGAACTCACGCAAACTCGGAAATTGTAATGGATATTCCCAAGGGTGCGGAAAAATTCCTTGCTGTTGCGGGATGCGACCTTGAAATGTCGGGAATGAATACAATGATGTTCTTTGTCTATATCGACGGAGAGCTTGTTGACAGCTCGTCCCTTATAAAGATCGGTCAGCACTATATATTTGACATTGATATTCCTAAGGGTGCTGAGGAAATAAAGCTCTATGCCTATGAGGGAACATATGGCGGAAACACAAACGACCACGCTGACTGGACAGTGGCGGCGTTCTTCAAGGATGTTAAGTAAAATCGGAGAAATATTACCGATAATGCTTAAAAAGTAAGAAAAAAACTGAAAAATATTCAAAAAAGCCCTTGACAAAGAGGTGGAAATGTGATAGAATCAATCTACCTCTGCGGCGAGGGTTTTGTTTTTATGTCAAAATAATTGCCGAAGAGGGAGGTAATATTCTATGGTCGTCAAAAACGATCAAATTTATCAGGAGGTGCCGAAATGAGAGTCAAAATCACAATGGTTTGCAGCGAGTGCAAACAGCGCAACTACGAGACCAAGAAGAACAAGAAAAACGACCCCGACAGACTTGAAATGAACAAGTATTGCCGTTTTTGTCGTAAGCACACTCTTCATAAGGAATCTAAGTAAGGAGAAAAGTTATGGCTGAGAACAAGAAAAAAGAAAGCGAACTGACTTCTGAGGTTGCGGAAAGCAAAAAGGGCAATGAAAAGCCCGAAGCAAAAGAAGTTAAACCTGCCAAGGTAAAGAAGGAAGGCTGGTTCAGCAAGCTTGTTAAGCTTTTCAAAGGCAGCAAGAGCGAGTTGAGCAAGGTAACTTGGGCAGGAAAAACAGCAACAACCAAAAACTCATTGCTTGTATTAGTGGTTCTTGTAATTGTTGGTGTAGCATTTGGTTTGTTTGATATGGGCTTCAACTGGCTTATCACACACATCATAGATCTGTATTGATCTCCTTGAAAGGGTAGAGTTATGGCAGATAATTTTGAAAACCTCGGTCCCCGTTGGTATGTTGTACACACATATTCAGGGTACGAGAACAAAGTCAAGACCAATCTTGAAAAGATGATTGAAAACAGAGGATTGCAGAACGTCATTTTCGAAGTAAGAATTCCCCTTATGACAACAGTAGAAGTCGGCGGAGGAGTTGAGAAGGAAAAGGAAGAAAAGATCTTCCCCTGCTACGTACTTGTAAAAATGGAAATGAGCGATGCAACATGGCACGTTGTAAGAAACATTACAGGTGTTACAGGATTTGTTGGTCCCGGGTCAAAGCCCGTCCCCCTCACAGACAAAGAGGTTGAGGCTATGGGAATTGAGACCAAGGTAGTATCTCTTTCATTTGAGGTTGGAGACGAAGTTAAGATCATATCAACCGATCACCAGGGCGTAGTAGCGTCCATATCGGATGATAAGAAGAGAGTGGTTGTAATGGTTTCCATGCTTGGAAGACCCACACCCCTCGAAGTTGACGCAACAGACGTCGAAAAAATCACATATTAAATTAAATGCTCTCGTGCGTGAGCAAAAACGCACTTGTGGGAGGGGGAAAATATTGATTCCCTCGCAAAATTAACCACATTGGAGGTAATAAAATGGCTAAGAAAATTCAAGGTTATATTAAACTTCAGCTTCCCGCAGGTAAAGCAACTCCTGCTCCCCCTGTAGGTCCTGCACTTGGACAGTATGGAGTTTCAATTCCTAACTTCACAAAGGATTTTAACGAAAGAACAAAGTCACAGATCGGTCTTGTAATTCCTGTAGTAATCACAGTATATGCTGACCGTTCATTCACATTCATCACAAAGACTCCTCCTGCACCTGTTCTTATAAAGAAGGCGCTCGGACTTCAGTCTGCATCTGCAAAGCCCAACAAGACAAAGGTTGGTAAGCTTACAAAGGCACAGGTTAAGGAAATCGCTGAGATGAAGATGCCCGACCTTAACGCAGCATCACTCGAAGCAGCAATGAGCATGGTTGCGGGAACAGCACGCAGCATGGGTATCACTGTTGAAGAATAATAGGGGGTATTGAGAGATGAAAAAGGGAAAGAAATATCTTGACAGCGCAAAGCTTGTTGATAAAACAAAGGTATATGAGCAGAACGAGGCTCTTGCACTGGTTTGCCAGACAGCAAAGGCTAAGTTTGACGAAACAATCGAGGTACACGTACGTCTCGGCGTTGACTCACGTCATGCTGACCAGCAGGTAAGAGGAGCAGTAGTTCTTCCCAACGGTACAGGTAAGACCATCAGAGTTCTTTGTATCACAAAGGGCGACAAGGTTCAGCAGGCTCTCGACGCAGGTGCAGATTATGCAGGCGCAGAGGAATACATCGAAAGAATTCAGAAGGAAAACTGGTTCGAATTCGACGTAATCATCGCTTCTCCTGACATGATGGGTATGCTCGGACGTCTCGGTAAGATCCTCGGACCTAAGGGACTTATGCCTAACCCCAAGGCAGGAACAGTATCTCCTGACGTAGCAAGGGCAATCAAGGAAGTTAAGGCAGGTAAGATTGAGTACCGTCTTGACAACACAAAGACAAACATCATCCACTGCCCCATCGGTAAGGCTTCCTTCGGAGCTGAGAAGCTTGGTGAAAACTTCACAACACTTCTCACTGCCATCATCAAGGCAAAGCCCGCTGCAGCAAAGGGACAGTACATCAAGAGCTGTGTTGTTGCTTCTACAATGGGCCCCGGAATCAAGGTTAATACAGCAAAGCTTGGCTAATATTTAAAGAAACAACGACTTGTCCTCAGGGCAGGTCGTTTCTTTTTAGAATAAGAGGATTAATAATGAACACCAATAAAAAGAAACTCTACAGCGCACTGATCATTTATATTTTATCCATGTCACTGTTGCTTGTGTCAAGGCTCTTTGATTTTTATGAGCTCTGGTTTTTTATAGGAACATCGGTGGTAATGACAGTTTTTTCGCTGATCTGTAAGGTGCCGCAATTTGAAGATAAAGAAAAGAAGCTCGGATATAAGGGTAAAGTGACATATTGCTCCTTCATTTTTTCGGCGTGGCTTCTTTTGGCAATTCCGTTGATCTTTTTGGGGGACTATCTTGTCACTGTAAGCGGGCTTGGATACGATATAGCTTTCCTTTGGGAGGGGCTTGGAAATCCTGTTTTATGGGCGGCTGTATTTATGTCGGCAATTGGATATGAGCTTTTTTTCAGAGGGGTAATATATGATTGCTTCTCCAATATTTTCAAAAAGAAAACTGCCATGATGATAACCTCTTTGAGCTTTTCATTGCTTTTTTTGGATATAAGAATTGTTGTGACGGTGTTCCTTTTGAATATTGCTTTGACGGCGATTGGAGTGATCTCTAATAAATACAGGTATATG
The DNA here is from genome assembly GCA_015063395.1 of Oscillospiraceae bacterium. Classification (GTDB taxonomy): domain Bacteria; phylum Bacillota; class Clostridia; order Oscillospirales; family CAG-272; genus SIG714. The sequence continues at coordinate 13,130 of SVUF01000003.1, read as the reverse complement.
TTCGCGGTGATTTCACCTGTATTTATAATGATGGTGCTTGGAGCGATTTCAGGAGAGGGCGCGGGAGCTCAAAATATCGGTCTTTCCAATATTATTGGTATGTTGATGATCTTTTCTGCCATATCCTTTGGAATTTGCTATACTTTTTATAAAAAATACTTTGACAGAAAGACCACTTACATTGAGGCTGCGGTGATCGTGATTATGACGGTGATCATGCTTCTTGTGGGATGTCTTGTAATAACCCTGTAATTTGGGCATAAAATACCCCTTGCGCATATATTGGCGTAAGGGGTGATTTTTTGTTTACGAAAAATACAGTATTGGGATTTGGAAATGGAATCGGATATGAGATCGAATATCCGATTGTGGAGAACGAAAAAATACAGACGGTAATTGATGAGCTTCAAGGAGATGTGGCGTTTTACTTTGAAAATGCCTTTGGAAAAAGAATCACAGAAAGGCTGATAAAGCGAAAAAGGGGCAGGGCATACGGAGATTTTCATGTAACCTTTGCTGATGGTGAGTGTTTTTCCTTTGTGATTCTAATGGGTGGATTTGAAGGCAATGAGCTTGTATTGTTTGAATATATACCCATAACTCTTGATAAAATGGGCAATATAGTGCCTCTCTATATGCATTTGGGCATGCCGAAAAGAAAAAACAGACCGTATTTTCTGTGGAAAGAAAAGACAGTCTGTTTGATTGAAAAATCACAGGATACTCCCCGTATAAAGCTTGGGAAAACAGAGCTTTTTGGACTTGTGGATTACAAAATACTCAGTTGATGCTTATAACCGTATATCCTGCATCAGTTACGGTTTTTGTGAGTACTGCGGTATCAAGTGTGTCGGGGCAGGTGACATAAGCGGTCTTCTTTTCAAGATCGACCTTTGCTTCAACACCGTCAATGGCATTGAGAGCCTTTTCAACTCTGCCTGAGCAGTGCATGCACATCATTCCGTCAATAACGATTTCTTTTTTCATTGTGGATATCTCCTTTATATTATTATTAATAGCGTTTTTGTGTTGAGGGCTTGCCGCGTGATTTACCTCTGCTGATACTTTTTCGAGCTTGATTTTACGAAGTCTCAATGCGTTTGAGACAACACACAGGGAGCTGAGGCTCATGGCAGCAGAAGCGATCATGGGACTTGCAAGATTGAAGGTTGCAAGAAGGATTCCAATGCTATTGTAGAAAAATGCCCAGAAAAGATTTTGGCGGATGATCTGCATGGTCTTTTTTGAGACTGTCAATGCGTTGCAGAAATCCCCAAGACGTCCTCCAATGAGGACAACATCGGAGTTTTCAATGGCTATATCGGTTCCTGATCCGATGGCAACTCCAATGTCAGCACAGGCAAGGGCAGGAGCGTCGTTTACTCCGTCACCGATCATTACGACAGTGTGTCCCGCTGTTTTCAGCTTTTTGACAGCAAGCTCCTTGTCATCGGGCTTAGCTTCTGCGGTGAAGGAGGTGATCCCGACTGATCGCGCAACCTCGGAGGCGGCTCCCTGGTTATCACCGGTGATCATAATTGGAGTGATGCCGTTTTCCTTCATGAATTTTATAGCCTCAGGGCTATCTGTACGAATTCGGTCTGAAAGAGCGATAAAGCCTATAAATTCATTGTTTTTGGTAATTCTCACAACGGTACTTCCCGATGCTTCGAGAGTGTTTATTATTTTCTGTGTCTCTGCGGGAATTTGAATATTTTTGCATATTGCGCTGTTTCCGATGACGTATTCGTCAGAATTGATAGTTCCTTTGATTCCGTAACCGGGCATGGCAGTGATTTCACTGTTGATCTCCGGAAGTTTAAGCCCAAGTTCCTCTGCATTTTTGCAAATGGCTCTGGCGATTGGATGCTCGGAACGGGATTCCAAGGCGGCGGAGATGGCAAGAAGCTGTTCACTTTTCTCTTTTTTAGGAATTATATGATCTTCGGTGAGAGAATCGCTTTGCGGAATAACGTGATTAACTGTAAGAACGCCGCTTGTAATTGTACCTGTTTTGTCAAGAATGACACAGTCCGACTTGCCAAGTGTTTCAAGCGCCTCGGCTGAACGGAAAAGCACTCCAAATTCGGCGCCGCGTCCCGTACCTGCCATTATGGCAGTTGGAGTTGCAAGACCGAGAGAGCAGGGGCAGGCGATTACAAGCACTGTTATACCAACGGAAAGTGCGGTTTCAAGGTTTGACGTTATAAAAAACCAAATAATTGAGGTTATAAAAGCAATTCCGATAACTGTTGGAACAAAGATCGATGCCACCTTGTCGGCAAGCCGTGCGATTGGTGCCTTTGAAGCGGCTGCGTCTTCTACTAATGCGATCATTTTTCCAAGGGTGGTCATCTCGCCCTTTTCGGTTACCTTGAATTCAAAGGAGGAATTAAGATTGGTTGTTCCTGCGCTTACAAGGTCTCCGACTGACAGATCAACAGGAAGGCTTTCGCCGGTGATGACGGAAACGTTAAGGGAGGCGTGTCCTTTTGTGATCACTCCGTCAGCGGGAAGGTTTTGCCCGGGACGCATAATGACCGTGTCACCGATCATGATGTCAGCTGTGGGGATATTCAGCTCCTCGCCGTTTCTAAGGACGGTTGCAAATTCGGGAGCAAGACTGGCAATATTGTGTAATGCCCCCGAGGTCTTGCGTCTTGCTCTTGCCTCAAGAAATTTACCCAAGGTTATGAGGGTGAGGATCATTGCGGCTGAATCAATGTATAAATGATAATCATGAGTTGATGATGTCAGAATTTTATAGTAGGCATAGGCTGAATATAAAATGGAAGCTCCCGAGCCTGTGGCTATAAGGGAATCCATGTTTGGATCAAGCTTTATAAGTCTTTTGAAGCCTACGGTGAAAAACTTATAGTTTATAATTACAACAGGAGCGCAGAGAATAAACTGTAATGCTCCGAAAAGGGCGAAATTTTGGGTTAAAGCCTTGGGCAAAGGAAGTCCTGCCATACTGCCCATGGCAATGTACATAAGAGGGAAGAGAAAAACAAGGGAAACAATAAGCCGCAGCTTCATTTTGTCGGCACTTTCCGTGGAGTCATCTCTTTTTCTTGAGTCATATTCTTCAGCGGTATATCCCTTATTTTTTACTGCCTTGATAATATCACGAGGAGTGAGAAGACCTTCGTCATATTCGATATCAAGACAGTTGGTCATAAGGCTTACACTTGCTTTTGTGACACCTTTAAGGGAGGAGACTGCCTTTTCAACTGATGAGACGCAGGCGGCGCAGGTCATACCGCCGATTCTGAATTTTTCTTTTTTCAAACGATAATTCCTTTCTTTCGTATTGCAATTATATACTGATTATATTTATTTCAACGCAGCTTTGATTTTTTCAAGCACCGAATAAGGCACCTTCAGGTTTCCTCTGCCGACACCGATCTCAAGGTGGGGCTTCATAAGGGCGTGGTAGTCGCTTCCCCCTGAAACAAGAAGGGAAAGATCATCTGCCATGTCCATAAAGGTTTTGTGCATTTCGGGGGAATATTCACTGTAATAGCCTTCAATTCCGTCAAGTCCGCAGTTCTTAAGGTGCTTTGCAAGGTCGTAGATACCCTTGTAGTCAAGCTTGGTTTGGTAAGGATGGGCAAAAAAAGCAAGTCCTCCCGCCTTGTGTATACACTCAATTGCTTCCTCGGGAGTAATTACCATTCGTTTAACATAACAGGACATGCCCACGCCCAGATATTTGTCAAAAGCCTCGGCAACAGATGATACCCAGCCGTGATCCATCATGATCTTGGCATAATGGGCACGTCCAACGCCTCCGTGGGGAGCAACCCTTTTGACCTCCTCCTCGGTGATCGGAAATCCATGCTCTGCAAGAACTGAAATGTATTTTTTGTTGGAAATGAGTCTTTCTTCCTGCTGTGATTTGAAAAGATCAAGAAGGGCTTGGGACTCGGTGTTGATGAATAAACCTAAAACGTGAACCTGTGATACGGATTCCGAAGAAATCTCAACTCCGGGTACAAGCTCAACGCCGTATTTCAAGGCGGCAACTGATGCATCTTTAATTCCCGAAACGGTGTCGTGGTCAGTAAGGGCTATGGCGGAAATGCCTTTTTCATGAGCATGGCACAAAAGCTCCTCGGGGGTCATTGAACCGTCTGAAAAGGAAGAGTGTGTGTGTAAGTCAATAATTTTTTCTTCATTAATCATAATATGTTACCTCATAATCATTCCAATACATTATATAACAAAAAAATAATAAATTCAAGAGTTATTTTAAACAAATAAAAATATCAACTCATATCGACAATTTTTTGATTATGATATGGATATCATTGAAATGACATATTAATAAGTAATAAAAGGAGGACGGGCAATGAAGGAAGCCGAGGTTTACAGTGAGCTTTGCGGTGAAGACTTGTTGGTGAAAATAAGGGGAGAAGTGGACCATCACAGTGCGGGCAAGATCAGAGAAATGATTGACAGAGATGTGTTTTTTTACAGAGCCCCAAGGGTATTTCTTGATCTTTCGGGTATAGATTTTATGGACAGCTCGGGGCTTGGATTGATACTTGGCAGGTATACAAAGATCAAGGATATGGGTTCAACCTTGATAATCAAGGATCCAACAGGGGAGATCATGAAGATCTTAAAGCTTTCCGGGGTGGACAAGTTTATAAAGATACAGAGTGCAAAGCCTGTAGGAAGTGTATTAAAGGTAAAAAATGTTTCCTATAAGGAAAGGAGTACAGCAGAAAATGAAAAGAAAGCTTCAGAATGAATTCAGCATGAAGATCATGTCAAAATCCGAAAATGAAAGATTTTCAAGAACATCGGTTTGCGCGTTCATTACAGCTCTTGATCCGACAATCCCCGAGCTTGCGGACATAAGGACCGCTCTTTCGGAGGCAGTGACAAATGCCATTGTCCACGGGTATAGGAATGCCGAGGGGACCATATACATAAGCGTCAAATATTATACCGACCGCACTGTTGTTCTGAAGATAAAGGATAGAGGATGCGGAATTGAGGATATCGAGAAATGCAAGGAGCCTCTTTATACCACTGATGAAAGCGGTGAAAGAGGCGGCATGGGATTTGCAATAATGGAAAGCTTCATGGATAAAATGACTGTAAAGTCAAAGGTGGGCTCGGGAACAACGGTGACGCTTTATAAAAAGCTGTCTTGAACAGCCAAGGAGGCGTAAGTTGGCACAGGAAAATCGTAACCATCTGTTGCTTGAAAGAATAGCGGCGGGAGATGAAGCTGCTCTTGAGGAGCTTGTAAAGGAAAATATGGGACTTGTAAAAAGCATTGTCGTGAGGTTTCATGACAGAGGTGTGGAATATGAGGATCTTGTGCAGATCGGTTCAATCGGGATGATAAAAGCGGCAAGGAGCTTTGATTTTTCCTATGGAAATGTATTTTCAACATATGCAGTTCCACTCATAACAGGGGAGATCCTGCGCTTTTTGAGGGATGATGGTCCCGTGAAGGTCAGCAGAAGCATAAAAGCAAGGGCTGCAGGCGTGATGAGGGCAAGGGAAAATTTTCTCAGAACAAATTCAAGGGAGCCGAGGATCTCGGAGCTTGCAAGTATATGCGGAATAACGCCCGAGGAAATAACGGAGGTCATTGAGGCATCGAGCCCCATACAATCTCTTTCTGACTGTGTGGGCGGAGATAAGGACGGACTCAGGCTTTCCGATGTGATCCCCGATGAGTCCAACGAAATTGACAGGCTTACGGATTCCATGGCGCTGAAGGAAGCCATCAAGACCCTTGATGACATGCAAAAGAAGATAATTCATTTGAGATTTTATAAAAATTTATCCCAGCAAATGACGGGAAAGGTCCTTGGACTTTCCCAGGTTAAAATTTCAAGGGAAGAGAAAAAGATCATGAAGCTGCTGAGACTTGCTTTGTGAACAAAGTGTGCAAATATTCTTATTTATGTTACAAAAAAAGTTAAAAAACCACTTGACAAAAAATGAAAGTCCGTATATAATAATCATTGTGACAAATTGTGTAACGTATATGAGGTTGAAGAATGAAGCTTGATCTATCCAATGTTTTGGCAGGACAACAAAAAGAGATTTCCTTTGATTATCCACTCACGATCGAAGATGATTTTTACGGTGTTGCCTTTCCCGAGCCTTTGAATGTTCACGGAATCATCAAGAACATGGCTGGTTACATCAGTCTTGAAATAACTGCGGATACAGAATACGACACATATTGCGACAGATGCTCAAAGCCAATAAAATGCAGACATGAATTTCAGTTTTCACGTACTCTTGTAAAAGAGGGAACAATTGAAAACGACGATGAAGAAGGCGTATATCTTGAGATCAAGGGAGGCTTTCTTGAGGCGGACGAAGAGATCCGTGAGGAATTTGTTCTGTCGTTCCCGACCAAGCATCTTTGTGACGAGGACTGTAAGGGACTTTGTCAAGGGTGCGGTGCCGACCTTAACATCGAAAAATGTCGTTGTTCAAAGGAAAAGCAGGTAGATTCGGTTTGGGCGGAAGCACTCAAAAAGCTCTCAGAGGAATGAGAGATCTATAAAAATCATAAATAATAAATTTTAAAAAATATAATGTTTAATGCAACCAAGGAGGAATAGTCATGGCAGTACCGAAGAGAAAAGTTTCAAAAGCAAGACGCGATAAGAGACGTTCAGCGAACTTCAGATTGGACGCTCCCACAATGGTAAAGTGCCCTAAGTGCGGTGAGTACAACCTTACCCATAGAGTATGCAGAAGTTGCGGTTCTTATGCCGGAAAAGTGATTATCGAAAAGGCAGATAACGAGTAATCGGCAAATAAAAATGAGGGCGGATATTCCCGAAGGCACAGGCATTCAGGACCGCCCGTATTTTTTTGACAAGGGTTTTGTGTATGGTAAAAATTGAATTAGTTACTGAGGGCGGAATTGCCCACAGGCATGGTATCAAAGCGGGGGACTATCTGATATCCATAAACGGAGAAGAGATAAAAGACGTGCTTGATTACCGTTTTCATCTCACCAACAAAAAGGTCGTCTTGAAAATACACAGAGAAGCAGAGCTTTTTGACGTTGTGATCAAAAAGGGTGAATATGACGACATAGGACTTGATTTTCAGACCTATCTTATGGATGAAAAAAAGTCATGCCGCAACAAATGTGTTTTCTGCTTTATAGACCAATTGCCCGTCGGAATGAGGGACACTCTGTATTTCAAGGATGATGACTCAAGGCTTTCGTTTTTGATGGGAAACTATATCACCATGACCAACATGAGTGATGAGGATATAGACAGGATCATCAAAATGAAAATGAGCCCGGTGAACATTTCGGTTCACACAACAAACCCGGAGCTTCGGGTGAAGATGATGAACAATAGATTTGCGGGTAACATTCTTGAAAGGATCAAGAAGCTTGCTGATAACGGAATCAGAATGAACTGTCAGCTTGTAATTTGCAAGGGTCTGAATGACGGACGGGAGCTTCAAAGATCAATGAGAGAGCTTGCCGTATTCTATCCGATGGTGGAAAGCGTGTCAGTTGTTCCTGCGGGAATTACCAAGCACAGATGCGGACTGTATCCCCTTGAGCCATTCACAAAGGGCGAATGTGCGGAGCTTGTAAGGATCGTTGAGGAGTACGGAGAGCTGTGCTGTGAAATGTACGGAAGCAGAATATTTTATCCCTCGGATGAGCTTTATATCAAGGGCGGACTTGAAATTCCTGACGGAGATTTCTATGAGGGATATCCCCAGATCGAAAACGGAGTTGGAATGATCGCATCAATGGAAGAGGAATTCTGTGACGAGGTCAATTACATTGATGAATATGATGTTTCAAAGCACAGGGATATTTCAATTGCTACGGGAGAAGCGGCATATGAGTTTATATGTGAGCTTTCACAGCGATTGATGGAAAAGGCGGTCAATACTAAAATCACCGTATACAAAATTGAAAACAAATTTTTTGGCGAAAACATAACTGTTGCAGGACTCATATGCGGCAGAGATCTTATAGATCAGCTGAAGGGAAAGCACCTTGGAGAAAGATTGCTTCTTCCTACAGTAAGCTTTCGCCATGAGGGCGATCTTATGCTTGACGGAGTTGGCATTCCCGAAATTGAAGGGGAGCTTGGTGTAAGGGTGGAGATCCACGACACCGACGGCGTAGGATTTATAAAAGGAATATTGGATTAAGGAAGGCGGCGTGACAGTGCCGCAAAATACAAAGGAGGTGTTGCCATATGGCTAAGCCGGTAGTTGCCATCGTAGGACGTCCAAATGTTGGAAAGAGTACGATATTTAACAAAATAGCCGGGGAAAGAGTGTCCATAGTTGAGGATATTCCCGGGGTAACCAGGGATAGAATCTATTATGAATGTGAATGGAACCGTAAACAGTTTTTGATGATCGACACAGGCGGAATTGAGCCTAAAACCGATGATATCATATTAAAGCACATCAAAACTCAAGCGGAGATAGCAATAGATATGGCGGATGTTATCGTTCTTGTAACCGATGTTCATACAGGTGTTACAGGGGATGACAGAGAGATTTCCAAAATGCTTGTAAGGAGCCAAAAGCCCGTGCTTCTTGCGGTAAATAAGGTGGATAATATCGGTAATCTTCCACCGGAATTTTATGAGTTTTATGAGCTTGGCTTCCTTAGTGATCCCATACCAATGTCGGGAATTCACGGAACGGGAACCGGAGATCTCCTTGACGAGGTCTGCAAGTATTTCCCAGAGGCTGCCGAGGAGGAAAAGGATGACGATACCATAAAGGTAGCGGTAATCGGAAAGCCCAATGCGGGAAAAAGCTCAATTGTAAACAAAATACTTGGCGAGAACAGACTCATCGTTTCCGATATTGCGGGAACAACAAGGGATGCAATTGATGCAGAGGTTGAAAATGAACATGGAAAGTATGTGTTCATTGATACCGCCGGAATCAGAAAGCAAAGCAAGGTTGAGGACAGAATTGAAAAATTCAGCGTTCTTCGTGCAAAAATGGCTGTGGAAAGAGCCGATGTATGTCTTATCATGATCGATGCAACCTCGGGAGTGACCGAGCAGGATGAAAAAATTGCGGGTCTTGCTCATGAGGCAGGAAAGGCGTCAATATTTGTCATTAACAAATGGGATCTCATTGAAAAGGACAACTCCACAGTGAAAGCCTTTACAGATGATGTAAAAAGAGCATTTTCATATATGGAATATGCGCCTGTAATATTTGTTTCGGCAAAAACAGGGCAGAGGATCGACAAGCTTTTCACACTGATCAATCATGTTGCAGAGCAGTCAAAGATCAGAGTGACAACGGGAATGCTCAACGATGTTCTTGCTGATGCTGTGGCAAGAGTTCAACCGCCCTCGGACAAGGGAAGATACTTGAAGATATACTACATGACGCAGACAGGCTCACAGCCGCCGTGCTTTGTGGTATTCTGTAACAGTGCGACCCTGTTCCATTTCTCGTATCAGAGATACCTTGAAAACTGCTTGCGCCGTGTGTTCGGATTTGAAGGCACACCGATCAAGCTTGTCATCAGGGAAAAGGGCGACGAAAAAAAGTGATGGAGGCTGGACGATACTATGTTTGAGGCTTTTAGCAAATTGAAATACGATTACGGCTTTTTGAAGCAATGGATCGGAAATATAAGATATGAGGACGGAATTGAATATATCTCCTTTGAAATAGTGCCCTATATTCTTTGTCTTGCTGCAGTTGCGGTAATGGGATATTATTTTGGAAGCATTAATTTCGGAATCATACTTTCAAAGTTCAAGTATAAGGATGATGTAAGAACTCACGGAAGCGGAAATGCCGGGGCAACCAATATGCTGAGAACCTACGGTAAGGGCGCGGCTGCTCTCACATATCTCGGAGATTTTTTGAAGGCGGCTTTGTCGGTTATTATAGGAATTATAATCGGCGGTGAGGCTTTTGGATATGTTGCAGGTTTTATGTGTATGCTCGGTCATGCATTTCCCGTGTTTTACGGATTTAAGGGCGGCAAGGGAGTTGCATGTGCATCTGCAGTAATTCTTTTCCTTGAGCCTGTAATATTCCTTGTGTGCGCGGTTATATTTGTTGCAACCGTAGCAATGACAAGATATGTATCCTTAGGATCCGTTTTTGCACTTGTAATGTTCCCTGTACTTGCTTCAAGTATGTATAAATTACTCCATTTCCCATCTGTTAAGGGTGAGGTGTTTCCGCCGTTTTTGGCAACTGTAAGCTCAATTGCCATGGCGGTGCTTGTGGTATATCTGCATCGCAAGAATATGGCAAGAGTAATGAACAAAACTGAAAACAAGATATCCTTTAAAAAGAAGGAAAAAACAGAGGACTCTGAAAAATAAGCAAAAAAAATAAAAAGTTGCGAAAAATATTTTGAAAAAACTATTGCAATTTTGAAAAAAATATGATATAATCATCGTTGTGATTTGTATGAAAACAATTTCTTTCGAATAAACTGGAGGTAACAAACAATGGCTAAGTGTCAACTCTGCGGAAAGGGAGTAACATTCGGACAGAACGTATCCCACTCAAACCGCAAAACAAACAGAACATGGAAACCCAATGTAAGAAAGATCAAGGCTGATGTTGACGGCACACACAAGACCGTTTATGTTTGCTCACGTTGTCTGCGTTCGGTTCGCAATGGAAAAATCGAGATTAAATAATTCTCACAAACTCTCAAATAGGATAAATGGACGAGGCTGATGTACTCGTCCATTATCCTTTTATAAGAATATGGAAAGAAAAATATTTATATCGGAACAGATACCTCGGGAGCTTGAAGAGATGCTTTCGGGATATGGCAGAGTCATCAAGCTGCCCCCCTTCAAAAAGCTTCAAAAGCCCGTTGCTTCCCATGGGGATATGCTTATTTTCAAGGACAAAATGGAGAATAAGCTATATTTGCCGCGGGAATATTATGAGGAAAACAGGAGTATTTTTGGCACATTGGATGTGGAATGTGTTGATGAGGTTTTCAAAAAGGATTACCCCGAGGATATATATCTTGATGCGCTTTTGGTTGGCGAAACCCTTATATGCAAGGAAAAATTTACAGCGAAAATGATCAAAACGGGTAAGAGGATCATTGATGTAAAGCAAGGATATGCAAGATGCTCCGTTTGTCTTTTGGGCACAAAGGGGGCAATTACTGCCGATGGCGGAATTGGAGCAGCGCTTCGTAAGCTTGATGTGGAGGTTTTGGAAATTCAAAGCGGAGGAATTGAGCTTTGCGGGTATAACTACGGATTCATCGGCGGGGCAAGTCTTGTTGTTGATAAAACGGCGGTGTTCTTCGGAAATGTAGAGGATCACCCGGACGGAAAGAAAATATTGGATTTTGTAAGATCAAAGGGCTTTGAAGCGGAATATCCGAGGAATTTTCCACTGACGGATTTCGGCTCGGCTGTGATCGTGTAAATGAAAGGAAAAGCAATGAAGAAAATAATTTTAGGTACAGTGCTTCTTTTGATAGTGTCCCTTGTAATGTCATCCTGCGGCATTATAGAGCTTGGAAATCCACAGATGCCCCAAACCACAGAAGAACAATCAGTGTTGACCGGGGACAGCTTACTCAAGGTGACCTTTATTGATGTCGGTCAGGGCGATTCGGCATTTATAGAATTTCCCGACGGAAAATGCATGCTTATTGATGCCGGTGAACGTGCCGACAGTATAAATGCAATACATTTTATACAAAAGGCAGGGTATAGCAGGATCGATCATCTTGTAGTGACTCATCCACATTCGGATCATATGGGCGGAATGGTGAAGATCATTGAGGCATTTGAGATCGGAGAGATCTATATGACCAATGCGGTGAACAATACCTCATCATTTGAGGAGCTTCTTGATACCATTGAAAGAGAGAATATACCGTTGAAGCAAGCTAAAAAGGGTGTCGTGATCACTTCCGGCAATGAGCTTGAAGCAAGGTTTCTCTCACCTGTGTCCGAGGAATATGACGAGCTTAACAATTACTCATCCGTTGTGAAGATCACTTATAAAAGCAAATCGTTTTTATTTATGGGAGATGCGGAAACTCTTGCCGAGGAGGAGCTTGGAATGGAGGTTGCCTGCGATGTTGTAAAGATCGGTCACCACGGCAGCAATACCTCATCGGGAGATGATTTCGTGAAACGAACGGGCGCGGATTACGGCGTGATCTCGGTTGCAGAAACAAATAAATACGGACATCCTCATTCAGAGGTGGTTGACCGTTGGATCAAAAACGGAACCAAGATCCTCAGAACAGATGATTGCGGAAATATAACTTTTGTTACGGATGGCAATGAGTTTGAGATCGTAACCTCAAAGGGAGAAGTACCTCCAACCACGGTTCTGCCAGATGATACGCCAAATACTTCGGTTTTGAAATGGATATTAAATATAAAGACCATGAAGATTCACAAAGAGGGATGCAGCAGTGTCGAAGACATGAAAGAGGAGAACAAGGAATACTCATCAAAGACACTGGATGAGCTTATTAAAGAGGGATATACACCTTGCGGTGTATGCGATACGGAGGAATGATATGAAGGTTGTAATTGATAGATTTGAAGGCTTCTATGCGGTATGTGAGATCGAAAAGGGCAGGTTTGCCAATATTCCAATAGCCCTTGTGCCGGATGCCAAGGAGGGTGACATCGTCAGCATAGAGGTTCTAAGGTCGGAAACTGCTGAGAAAAAGGAAAAGCTCAGAAGCAGACTGACGGGACTTTTTGAAAAAAACTGATTTTTATACAAGCTAAACAAAAAAACAAGGCTGTTTGTTCTCTCTGCATTCTTAGCGGAGAAATGGCAGTCACAAAATTTCGGCAGAGAACTTGTTTTCTCTGCCGATTTGTGTTATAATGGGGCTAACGAAAAGCCTTCCTCCGAGAGGAAGGTGGCACGGCGTAGCCGTGACGGAAGGAGCCTGCGTGACTTTAGGTTTGAATTAACTTCATTGTAGCGCACTCTCCCTCAGTCAGCTTCGCTGACAGCTCCCTCCCGGGGAAACGCTGATTAAATCATGGACAAAGCCTCAAAAATATGGTATAATATAGATACCAAAGGAAAGAGGGGAAAAGACATGGAAAAACAGTTAAATTTTGCAGATATAGAATACGCTAATCGCAGAA
>SVUF01000109.1 GCA_015063395.1 Oscillospiraceae bacterium | reverse complement strand
CGCATTACCGAAAGCGCCTCGTTTTCCTGCTTTTTGGATAGGGCAGCGGTGATATACGGTACGATCCCCAAGGCGATGGGGGTGATCAGGGATGCGGGTAAATTGAACATCGGCACCGCAAGACCTGTATAATTACCGAAAAGGGCGTTTGCCTCCTCAACTGTCAAGCCCGTGTCGATAAGCCTTTTCATGACTAATGACAGGTCAAGCATATTGGTAAGACTCAGCACCGCCGAGCTTACCGTTATTGGAAGGGCGGTTTTTACAACCGTCCTCAAGGTTTGAGCCTTGGTCATGGTATATTTCTTTGTGTCGGGCTGTGGATTCCTTCTGAAAGCCATGAGAAGAAGCATACAAAGCGCCTCCGACACGGTAATTCCGAATATGGCAAATGCCGCCGCCGTGGGATATGAATACCCCTCTCTCACTGCATAAGCGGAGAAAAGTATTCCAAATCCAAGCTTTCCAAGGGCTTGAATAAGCTGGGACACCGCTGTGGGAACCATGTTTTGATCCCCTTGAAAATACCCCCTTCTTGCACTTGTTATGCACACAAAAAACATTACGGGAGATATGGCAAGTATGGCGCTTTTTGCCTCGGGATTTCCAATGAATTCTCCGAGAGCCTCCGAGCCTATTGACATAAGCAGGGTAAATATTAATCCCATCACTCCAAACAGAGTCAGCGTCACCTTGTAGACTCTTGCCTTGTCGCTGTATCTTCCTTCGGTGTCGCATTTTGAGATCAGTATGGAAAGAGCAACGGGCAAGCCTGCACTGGAAATGGTATAAAACAGTGTATACACCGTATACGCTGAATTGAAATACCCCATTCCACCGTCGCCGAGTATTCCCACAAGGGGAATTTTGAACATTACCCCCACAAGCTTTACGATTATATTGGATATAAGAAGTATCAATACTCCGCTTGTAAGGGATGTTTTTCTGCTTTGATGCTTGATCTTCATCACCTGCCGATAAATTCTCTGAAAAGTGAATCCTCCGGTAAAAACCTGCTTGACATTGGAGGAATGTTTTTGAATTTTTCAATCATTTTATCAGCCTTTTCTTTGTAGGGACTGTCCTTTGCAACCCTCATGAGCAGCTCCACCGCTTTTTGCTTTATCATATACGGCTCATATGCAAAGCTTGAATCTATGGTGATATCCACCTTATGCACATGGGGGAATATGTTCTTTTCTTCATTTCCCCTTACGCCCTCCCAAAGCATGAAGGTCTTTTCGGGGGGCGCGTTTCTTGAGCGCTCGTCTCTCACAAGTCTGCGGAAAAATCTCATTTCATCGGGAAGAAATACCTCTCCCACTGCCGAAACGGGTGTGCTTGGATATATATACAGTGACGTGCTTTCCACATTTTTGAATATCTCCAAAACCTCGGGATATATTGCCTGTATTCCCTCAAAGATCACAACAGTATCCTCAGTACACTGCCACTCCTCATATCCGCTTCTTGAGGATATAGTGAAATCGAATTTCGGTATCCTTGCATGACGAAGGCTTAATATATCCTCTCCGACCCTCCTAAGACACTCAAGGTCAATTGCCGCCGCGGATTCAAGATCCACCGCAGTTCCCTTTTCTCTTGCGATCCTTTCCGATTCCTCTCTGCCGTAAAAGAAATCGTCAATTGAGATCTCCTTTACCCTTCTGCCCTTTTCCTCAAACTCGTTGCACAGAATTCTTCCGCCCGTGGTCTTGCCCGAGCATGACGGACCTGATAAAAAGATAATCCTGTTTCCCGATGCAACGACCTTTTTTACCGCTTCTTCCATCTGATCCATGAATCTTTTTTCGCTGCTGTAGATCAGCTCTCTTTCGATTTCTTCCGATTCAAAAGACTTTATGTTTGTTGTTATCATTTTATCCCTCCGTTTTCTCTTATATTTTACTCTTGTTGTTTTCTATTTATGAATCCTTTTGCTTGGTTTATTGTGTAAACAGAACTTTATACACCTTTCACTGTCCGAATTTCCACATTTCCTCATACATCGTCATCATCTTTTCGCTGTCCGCGCCCATTTCCAAATATTCGTATGGATACTTGGGGACATAGAATCTCTTGATGGCGCCATCGGCTGTTACAAGCTTTGTGGAGCCTCCCGCTCCAACGGCATATATATTGTGCCTGTCAGACATGATCAGTGAATTATAAAATCCGTGCTTTCCGTCAAGACAGAAGCCCACATTTTCAAGGTTTCCCACTGTGTTTTTCTGTCTGTATATGTAATAGGGTCTGTATGACGCTCCTGACAGTACCACCTGGGAATAGTCCACGCACTTTACTGCCTCTGCGTTGTTTCGTGAATACACGTTGATGCCGCTGTGGACTATATCCGACGCCTTTTTCGCAAAAAACGTATGGACCGTCACTGCCTCGGGGGCAAGGGCTACAATGGAATCCACCGTCCTTGCAAAGCTTGCAAAATTGTCCCCCGGAAGCCCCGCAATTATATCGGTATTGATGCTGAGCCCTTCAAATTCCCTTGCCATTTCATATGCGGCAAAGAAATCCTCTGCGGTATGCTTTCTGCCGATTCCCCTGAGTATGTCATCATTCAAGGTCTGGGGATTTACGCTGATCCTTGTAACTCCGTATTTTTTTGCCACCTTAAGCTTTTCCCTTGTCAGTGTATCGGGACGACCTGCCTCAAGGGTGAACTCTATGATCCCCGACATGTCAACATTTTCGCAAATGCAGGAAAGAAGTCTTTCAAGCTCATCTTCGTCAAGTGTTGTGGGGGTTCCCCCTCCTATATACAGGGTGACGATCCTCTGACCCTTACGCTTTATCAGCTCCACCGTGTTTTTTATGTCCACAAAAAGCCTTTCAAGATATTCGGGTATCATGGAAAGCAGTCTCTTTGTTGAATACGAAACAAAGGAGCAATATGCACATCTTGTGGGACAAAACGGTATGGATATATATAAGCTGCAGGTATCCGCAGGAAATTTTGACAGAAGCTTTGTTTCAAACACCGCTATGTTTGTGGCAAGCTGTGCTTTTTTGGGGCTTAACAGATAATCTGCAGAAAGTGTCTTTTTCACCGCAGTTTTGGTCTCAAGATCCTGATACAGAGATCCTGCCACCTTTGCAGGTCTGATCCCTGTGAGTATTCCCCATGGGGGTCTATAGTTCAGGAGCTTGCATCCGCAATTATACATGGCAGTTCCCACCACGATCTTTCCCATTCTCTCCTTGGTGTACATGGGCTTGGGCTCTGCAAAAAATTCCGCCACGGCACTTTTGTCGCCTATGCTCATTTTAGCCTTGGCATAGCACCCTCCCTCCGTGTTCTCAACCTTCAGGTCAAGAGTGGGAGTGTCCTCGGTCAATTCCTCGCTTTGCGAAAATTTTGCACCCGGAAAAAATATTAAACATAAATTCTGAACATAGCTCAGATTTATTTCTCCATCTATATTGACTATCATTTTTGTTTTCCTTTGTTTTATTTTTAGGAGACTTATTTCTTAAGCACATTACTGTCCATCACAATGGTGATCGGTCCGTCAAGTATTGGTGTTATGACCATATACTCTCCAAATGCCCCCGTTCCAAGTCTTCCGCTTACCAAAAGGGACCTTAGCTTGTCCGCAAAATACAGATACAGCTCATTTGCTCTGTTGGGTACTTCCGCGGAAATATAATCAGGGCGGTTACCGTGACTGTAGTTTGCGCAAAGAGTGAAATTGCTTATCACCAGCGCACCGCCGTTAATATCGTTTACAGACAAATTCAGCTTGTCGTTTTCGTCAGTAAATATACGAAGCTTTGAGATCTTTGCGGCAAGTAAATCTGCGTCCTTTTCACAGTCGCCCTTGAATACCCCCAAAAGTATCATCAAGCCTTCCTCGCATGAGCCAACAACATTTCCCTCAACGCTGACCTGCGCCTGTTTTACTCTCTGTATTACCGCTGTCATTATGCATACCCCCTTACAACATCCACTACACCCTCAATTGACTTAAGTCTCGCTATAATGGATTTGGAGTGGTCTATATTTTTACATCCTACCACTAAATTTATGATTATTTCATTACTGCTCTTGTTCTGTGTTGCGATCTGATGGAGCGCCACCCTCATATCAGCAAGAGCTGTGGTTATATTTGCCATCAGCATCATGCTTTGCTCGGCATATACCTGAATATACGCCTCAAATGTCGGTGATGAGCCGTGGGGAGATGTGATCTCCTCGTCCCAGCGAGCCTTTACTATCCTGTCCTTATAGACCGCGTCCCCTTTATATCTTTCCATATTGGGACATCCAACCTTATGTATGGATATTCCATAGCCCTTGGTTATAAAGCCCACAACACTGTCACCGGGAAGAGGATTGCAGCATCTTGCGTATTTGACCTCGCATCCGTCAACACCGTCAACGATAATGCCTCCCTTGGGCTTACTGCTGGGCTTCAAGGCGATATCGGGAGCTTCCAGAGGCTTTTGCTCCTCAAGAGGCTTCACAAGCTTTTCATACTCGTCCTTCAGCTTTGCGGAGATCTTTGAAACGGACAGTCCGCCATAGCCAATGGTATTATAAAGATCCTCGGCTCCTCCGTGAATTCCGATCCTTGATGCAACCTTGGAAACGATCTCTTCCTTCTGCGCCTCGGAGCATGGTGTGCCAAAGCGCTTGAACTCTCGGTCAATTTCGTTTTTACCTACAACGATGTTCTCGCTTCTCTTTTCCTTCTTGAACCACTGACGGATCTTGTTTCTTGCTTCACCTGTTTTTACAACTCTAAGCCAGTCTCGGCTCGGTCCTTGGGAGGAGGATGAAGTGATGATCTCAATGATCTGTCCGTTTTCGGGCATACTGTCAATGGTGACAATATTTCCGTTGATCTTTGCGCCCACCATTCTGTTGCCCACCGCAGAGTGAATTGCATATGCAAAATCGATCATTGTTGAGCCTTGGGGCAATGTGATCACATCGCCCTTGGGGGTGAACACAAAGACCTCATCGTGAAACATATCGATCTTCAAGGATCTCAGGAATTCATCATGGTCCCTTGTATAGTTTTCGCTTTCGATGAGCTTTGCGATCCATTCAAGCTTACTGTCAAGGCTTTCCTTGGAGCTTTCTCCCGACTTATACTTCCAGTGAGCCGCAACACCGTATTCCGCTACCTGATGCATCTCCCTTGTTCTGATCTGCACCTCAAAAGGTATACCGTCACCGCCGATTACCGTGGTGTGAAGGGATCTGTACATATTGGGCTTCGGTGTTGAGATATAGTCCTTGAATCTGCCGGGTATGGACTTGAACATATCATGGATCACGCCCAGCATGGTATAGCACTCAAGCTCTGTTTCGGTTATGATCCTCAATGCGTAGAAGTCGTATATCTCCTCAAAGGTCTTGCCCTGCTCGTAGATCTTACGGTAAAGGCTGTATACCGACTTTACTCGTCCCTTGATCTGAAAATTGTAGTGAAGCTCATCCATTTTTTCCTTGATGCTTTCAACTGCGCCCTCAAGGAATTCTGCGCTCAATCCGTATCTGCGCTTGATGTCCTCCTGTACCTCCTCGTATCCAACGGGGTCAAGATACATAAGGGAAAGGTTCTCAAGCTCCTGCTTGATCTTCTGCATACCGAGACGGTGTGCAAGGGGCGCAAAAACCTGCATGGTCTCAAGAGCGGTCATTCTGCGCTTTGCATCCTTCTTCACTCCGAGAGTTCTCATGTTGTGAAGTCTGTCGCAAAGCTTGATGAATATTACTCTTACATCCTTGGACATTGCAAGGAACATCTTCCTCAGGTTCTCAATATGCTCCTCTTCCTTGTCATCAAAGGGTATCTTTACAAGCTTGGTAAGTCCGTCAACAAGCAGAGCAACCTGCCCTCCGAACTTTTTCTCAATGATCTCAAGGGATACCTGCCCTCCGCAGTCCTCAACTGTATCGTGTAAAAGAGCGGCACAAACCGAGTCCGTATCAAGTCCGAGACTTACAACGATCTCCGCAACGGATACGGG
>SVUF01000108.1 GCA_015063395.1 Oscillospiraceae bacterium | reverse complement strand
AAAGTGCCTGAACGAGCATTGATGCCATCATAGGCAGAGACATTGTCAAAAGTAATTTGTTAACGGGCATAACGCCCATTTTGTTTTGTTGCATTATACATCCTCCATTCAAAAGAAAAAGACGCCGAAACCGACGTCTATTTGTGTGGAGCTGCTACGCAGATTCGAACTGCGGACCTCGTCCTTACCAAGGACGCGCTCTACCAACTGAGCCATAGCAGCGTCAACGGAGTTTATTATATAATACTTCCGCTGATTTGTCAATAGCTTTTTCAAATTTTTTTAGTTTTTTTGGATCACGAGATAATACCGTATGCCTTCAGCTTCTCCATAATCGATACTGTAGCGCGGTCTATATATTCCTCAACCTCGCAGGGATCTATATATCTATAAAAATAATCCCCTGTTTTCATGTTGTTTATACTAAAGCTCACCCTGTCAACTTGATTTATAAAGGCATCTCTTGAAAAAAAGGGGAAACAGTCATTTTCGAAGTCACTTACTTTAACAAGCTGTTTTATGGGCTGAAAATCGGTATTGTTATTTATAAATTCGCGGTCAACGGTATACAGATCCCTTTTCATTTCATCATAAAAAGCATCTTCTGTAGAAAAGTCCTTTGCAAATTTTCCTTTCTTCTGTGAAAGGATCTCCATGACCCATATACCGTCAGCAAGAAGGTGTACAAAATATCCAAGCATGAAGGAAAAGCTACCGTCCTGACGACTTGGCATATACTCCCTTATAAACCTTTCATATTCCCGATTTCTCGAATGACCGAAATGGGAAAGCACCTTTGGGGGAAGATATCCGTTTTCATATGGTTCACCGCTGTCGGGAGCTATATTTCCGAGATAGAAAAGAGGCGTTTCAAGATCTCCAAGCTCGTTTTTGCCAACAAGTATTTCTGCGATCCGTAAATGTGTCAGCCAAGTTGCCATTCCGTCACTCCGCAGTTGTCCCGTTTTCCGACTTATCTGAGCTGTTTATTTCCTCGTCCGCGTTCCCATTCTCCAATGAAGCTTCGCCTTCTTCATTTATACCGTCCTCTTTATCCGATGACAAAAGCATATGAAGAAGCCCTCCGATTATCGCTCCAACCATAGCTCCTGCCATAATGATCCACGCTTCAGACAGATAGTCCCCTCCTGCAAACACCGCTGTCGCGATGGTTCTTGCAGGGTTTGCAGAACCGCCCGTAAGCTGAATGGAAAACACATGCACAAGCACAATTGCAAGTCCGTTTACAATTCCCCCGAAAGCTGCCTTGCTCTTATATGTTCCCAAAAACACTGTCACCAAAACCATGCACATCAAAAGCTCAATTACAAAGGTGCTGTAAAACGCCGCATCATAATAGGTATTTGCCGAGTAATTTCCCGTATGTCCCCAGAAGATAAAAGTCAAAAGTCCGCATCCACCGAATGCGCCTGCGATCTGCGCTACGGTATAGCCTATAAAATCCCATATATCCATGTTTCTTGTCATCAGCATTGAAAATGATACTGCCGGATTCAGATGACATCCCGATATACGTGACAAGCTGTAATACATAGCTATAAAAACAAGCCCGAATGCAAAGGCTGTCAGAAGATATCCCGTACCCTTTTTATAATCAGTACCAACCGCCATTCCAGTGCCGCATCCAAAAAGCACAAGCATGGCTGTGCCTATAAGCTCTGCAAAATATTTTTTAAATCTGAGTTTCATAGTTTAATCCGCCTTTCTCCTTTAATTATACCACTCTTATATCACCCTGTCAACATCAATGTTTTTAAGACATTTTTAATTTTTTCGTTTATACCGTATATTCACATGCTTTTTGCAAATAATACTATCGATATTTTATAAATATCAAAGGAGTTTAAAAATCAACTATGAAAAAAACATTATTTGCTCTTTTTGCGGTTTTAGTGTTTTCCGCACTTTGCCTTTCCTCATGTACGGACAACATGATCAAGCCGAACACTACAAAAACACCTGTTGCAACCCTTCCCGGAACGAAAACGCCCGTTACAACCATTGTAAAACCAACACCCACTCCGGACACATCACCCATCACACCTGATACCATGCCCTCTCCCAATACCGTTATAACCCCCGACACAGACCTGATTCCTGACACAATTATCACACCCGACACCGACACTATAATTCCCGACGCAAAGCATTTTTCCGATCGACTTTTCAGATAAAAGATGGAGCTGTAAAAAACTCACTTCGAGTTTTTTACAGCCCCTTTATTGCTATATGCCGTATTCCTTTGCCGCTCTCTTCCAAAAATCAGAATAGCTTACGCCCTCATCATTTTTGTCAAAATCTACATGGCGGCATCTTTCATTTGGACTTGCAGAAAAAATGTGATTGTGCGCCTTCCACTCTACAAGCATTGATTCGATGGTTCTGCAATACACCTCTTGGCTGTAGAGATCGCTTGCCATTATATATTCAAGCACCGCTCTTTGCTGATTGGCATCTATGATCTTATAGGAATTTTCAATTTGAAACACGGGATTTGCTCCATAGGGCTTGAATATAACATTGATCTTTCCTTCAACAGCTTTTTCTCTTTCTGTATACAGGTGAAGCTCATTACATATGGGATACTTTACAGTCATTGTAGAATCTATATTTCTCACAGGGTCGTTTTTTGCATAGATATATGCCTCCTTATTGTTGGAAGAATATCCGTCTGCATTCACACGTCTGCAAACAGAAGGATCGTAGTATCTTGTATGAAGATAGTACATCCCCGTTTCGCTGTCGTAAATATATCCTCTGTATCTTATCGGATTTTTTGACATTATTTCAATATCACCGTCAGTACCCAAAGGCTCTCCCCATGCATTATAATAATACCTGCCCACAGTTCCTTTATCGGTGAAGATCTCCTCAACATCTTTGAAAACATTCAACTTGTAGTAGTAACTCTCACCGTTACAGGTAAACATTACAGGGTCGCCGCTCTCGTTATATACGAAAGAAAGCACCGTCTCTTTATTATCTTTTTCAATGATCTTAAGCTCTGTAAGCTTCATTTTTGACCACGTGTATTCATATCTGACCCCATTTACGCTTTTTACGCCTCTCTGTCCGTGAGCCATATATTCATATCCGATCTCCACGCCCTCCGATGTTACAACGGATCCAAGGAGCCTTCCGCCATCGTTCCAAAAAAATGTATACCTGCCTTTATTATTGTATACAGTTGGATTTCCAAGGGTATTATATTCATTTTTGCCGCCGTGGGAGGTGATCAGTCTGCCGCTCTCATATGTAAAAGTCTTCTCGTCAAGAGGGGTATTCCCGTCCTTGTAGGAATACACTTTTTTCCCGATTATATTTCCATTGCCGTCATAGGAATACTCATATGAGCACTGAAGCTCTGCGTTGTCCTCCCGTATAAGATATCCTTCTTTCGAATACTCATACTCCGCAAGTATGCTTCCGTTTTTGGAGCAACTTACGATCTTTCCGTCTTTATTATAGGTGCATTTATAGCTGTCATTGTTTTCATAGGACAACCCTTCGATATATCCTTCCTTGGTGTAGCTGTAAAGCTTTTTATAAACCACCTTTTCAACTATCCCGTTTTTATATATACCCCCCTGCTCCTCGGTCACTCTGCCCTCACTATCAGTGACGGTATCAACCTTAAAGCCGTTTTCCAAAAGCTCTGTTTGCGTACCTACAGATACCTGTGTTGTGCTCGGTGCCAAAGTTTCCGTTCCTTCTGTTTGTGTTACGGTTTTTATGTCGATGTATTCGCAGGACACCGCCGACATCATGAGCAAGAACACAAGGGCGGAAGCAGCTACCCTTTTTAGTCTTAAAAATTGCATTTTTGTTCCCTTTCAAAATTATAACGAATGGATTTTATCATATTTATTTAAATATTTCAATAGTTTTTATATAAAAACAGAAATTTTACCTCTGCTATTGAAATTTTCAAAAAAATATGCTACAATGCTGTATCACTTTAATTCACGAAAGGACCATATTATGAAAAGATCAAGCGGCGCACTTATGCATGTTTCTTCCCTTTGGGGTGAATATTCCGTAGGCTCTCTCGGAAAAGAGGCTAAAGAGTGGATCGACAAATTGGCAGAGTGCGGTTTTACATATTGGCAGGTGCTACCATTCTGTTTGCCAGACGAGGCAAACTCGCCATATAAATCATTCAGCGCATTCAGCATGAACCCAATGTTCATTGATCTCCCCTCTCTTTGCAAGGCAGGGCTTATTACAGAAAAAGAGCTTGAGGAGGCTCGTCAAAAAACTCCCTATTCATGTGAATTTGACCGTTTGAACAAGGAAAGACTTGTACTGCTTGCCAAGGCTTCTGAGCGCTTTGAGGGCTTGGGGGCTATCGATCAGTTTATGACGGATCATCCGCATACCGAAAAATTCTGTGAATTTATGGCTCTCAAGGCTTCAAATGACGGTAAACCCTTTTATAATTGGACGGTAAATGATCCCGACTCCAAAACCTTAAAGCTGTGGAGATTTACCCAGTATATGTTCTACGTTCAATGGCAAGAGATCAAAAAATACGCAAACTCCAAGGGTGTAAAGATCATTGGCGATATTCCGATATACGTCTCCGACGACAGCTCAGATGTTTGGGAGGACATAAGTCTATTCCAGCTTGACGAAAATCTACGTCCCGAAAGAGTTGCAGGAGTTCCACCTGATTATTTTTCAGAGGACGGTCAGCTTTGGGGCAATCCCCTTTACAATTGGGATCGCATGAAGGAAACCGGCTTTAAATGGTGGCGTGAACGTGCCGCCTTTATGAACGAGCTTTTTGACGGAGTCAGAATTGACCATTTCAGAGCCTTTGAATCATATTTCAGCATTCCTGCAACTGATAAAAACGCTAAAAACGGAGTATGGGTCAAGGGTCCCGGCATGGAGCTTATAAATGCCATAAAGGAAGCAACTCCCGATGCTCTTATTATTGCTGAGGACCTTGGAGATATTACCGATGAGGTTCGCAAGCTTGTTGAGGACAGCGGATTCCCGGGAATGAGAGTTCTGCAATTCGGATTCTTAGGCGAGACTGATTCCATTCACCTGCCCCACAACTACCCTGCAAACTCAGTTGCATATACGGGAACTCACGATAATAACACACTTCTTGGATACGTATGGGAGCTTGACGGCAAAACAAGAGTTGACCTTATGAAATACTGCGGTTTTGAGGGTGCGGATTGGAACAAATGCTATAATTCCATACTCAGAACCATGTTTGCAAGTCACGCAGGGCTTCTGATACTTCCCCTGCAGGATCTCCTGCTTTACGGCGCGGACACAAGACTTAATACTCCGGGAACAGCAAAGGGAAACTGGAGCTTCCGTATAACCAAGGAGCAGGTTGACAAGATTGATTGTAATAAATTTCTTACTTGGAACACCATATACGCAAGAAAATAAATCTGTAATTATCTCCGAAAGAATCATCAAAAATCTTTCGGAGATTTTTTGATTTTTTAAAAATAACTATTGACAAAACAAAAAAGTTGTGATATTATACTTTCGTTCCGTAAATAATTGGAGGGATATCGAAGCGGTCATAACGAGGCGGTCTTGAAAACCGTTTGTCCACCCGGACACGTGGGTTCGAATCCCACTCCCTCCGCCAAAAAACGACAATCTTCGACAGAAGGTTGTCGTTTTTACTTTTTCACTCTTCACTTTTCACTCTTCACTAAAACCTCTTGTCGTTTTTTGGCAAGTAATAAGTAATAGTGAATAGTGAACAAGTGCTAATGTAGCTTTTCTCCCGATGGTCAAAAAGCATTTATTTTACTCGGGGGAGAATCCTTGATACAACCCCCGAAAAATATCTTTTTCGTAGCCTTTATACAGAAAAAAGCACTTGCGCAAGGGCTGGTTCTCATAAGGATGTTACCATTCTCCTTGTAGGGACCGGCGTCCTCGACGGTCCAAAAAGGCATAATTGCTCCGCAGAAAACAAATAATTAACCCCGACAGATTAAAAAATCTGTCGGGGTCAATTTTATTAGCCAATATCAAAAAAGCAAG
>SVUF01000107.1 GCA_015063395.1 Oscillospiraceae bacterium | reverse complement strand
GGAAGCCTCTCTCCGCTACGCTCCGTTCGGCTTCCAAAAGCGTAAAGATTAAACATAAAATGTGTATACAATCCTCTTGCACAATTGTTTACAATCATGCTCTTGACAGCCCTCGACGGTCCGTAAAAAGCAAGTACCTTTCCCAAGTTTTCGGGACATTCGCGATGTTTGCACCAAGCCTCCCTCCGAGAGGGAGGTGGCACGGCGTAGCCGTGACGGAAGGAGCCTGCGTGACTTTAGGGTTGTAGTATCTTCCTTGTTACGCACTCTCCCTCAGTCACCTTCGGTGACAGCTCCCTCCCGGAGGGAGCCTTATTTTCGGGTCGTTCGCGATGTTAGCACAAAATCCGTAGGGACCGGCGTCCTCGACGGTCCGCAAAAAACAATTACCTTTCCCAAGTTTTCGGGACATTCGCGATGTTTGCACCAAGCCTCCCTTGTGTAAAGGGAGGTGCCGAGCGAACGCGAGGCGGAGGGATTGTTCATCAGTTAGAGTTGCTTTTAAAACAATCCCTCAGTCTCCTTCGGAGCCAGCTCCCTTTACACAAGGGAGCCTTACGTGAGGGAGCCTTATACGCGGGAGCCTTATGCGTCGGTGTCGGGTATGATTTCTTTTACGAAAAATATATGCTTCCGTTTTTGATCTTGACCTTGGTGGTAAAGACGAATATAAACACCAAGATCATCCACGCTTCAAGCTTGAAGAATGTATAATTCTGAACCGAGAATATAACTGTATGGAACAGATATACAAATATGCAAAGACCTCTGAGGGTTCTGTTTTTCTCATAATTTCGGCACACAAACGCCACTGCCATTGCAAATATGGCAGGACCCACCACTATCCCCGCATATCCGTAATCCCTTAAGAACGGATATATCATTGTGGTCATTGAGTTGAAGGTGATTCCCTCTCCGATCTGGAGATATCCTCCTGTAACAAGGGGTATTGTATTTTCGGGAGCGGCAAAATCCACACCGAAAAATATCTTTCCCACAATTCCGATGACGGACACGATTCCGCCTATGGTTGCTGTACCCCAAAGAGTCGGTGTTGTTGTCAGCGGGTATTCCTCCAAAACCGTTTGTAAGAATATAAAGGGCGCGGCAACATATGCATAAATATTTTCAAGGACACTCATTCCCGCAAAGGATCTTTGAAGTGTAAGCCACACAAGCACAATAAACAGTACGCTAACAACCGCCAAAAGAGCCTTATGCTTTACTATAAACTGCAAGGGCTTTTTTTCTCCTGTAATGATTGCCGAGATCAGTATCAGTGACACAAGCTTCAGAATTATTCCTCTGCCTCCGAAAAGGGCAACATACACAAAGGCATCGATGATGGAAACTGCCAAAAACACAACTCTATGCTTATGCTTTATCATAAGCAGTACGCCCGTGATCGCCATTGTTGCCGTAAATACGGGCAAAACGATCCACGTAAAAAACAACTGTGCATTGGTGCTTACGATCTGATTTACAAGATTTCCGTCTTCTCCGTATTGGTAGGTATAATATCGCAGTGCCTCAAAGCCCTCTGTAAGAATGACCCTTATGGTATTTTTAAGATACGGCAGCGACACAGCCCAGGAAACAACATTCAGCCCGATCATCACCCAGAAGTTTATGTGGGTGTTTTTTAATATATCCGTTTCCTTTTTGTCGGAAATGGAATTATAGTTTTTGTTGCCCAAGCCGTAAAACAGTATAAACGCGCCGTTGAACACCAATATGGTTACAATGATCATCATATTGGTGGTAAAGTTGGTTGGATAATACCCCAAAACTCCAAGGCTTGCGGTAGCGGCAAATATACACCATATTACCGAAAACACGTCGGTGGGCATGATCTTCATACCAAAAAACGTGCGGTTTATCAGCATTATCGCTACAAGCAACAACAAATAAACTAAAACCATTTGATCTTCTCCGATTATTTCGGCAGGACTCACCCTGCCAAAATCATTATTTTTTATTTACAGCAGATCCTTGGGATTACTGCTTTTTTCTCCACACCATACGGTTTACGATGCCCGTATAGGACTGGATCAGCTTGACCACCTTTACCGATACATTCTCGTCGGCATAATCGGGAACGGTCAAGCCCATATCCCCGTTTTTGTGCATTGACGTTGCAAGCTCCACTGCAGAAACCACCTGCTCCTTGGTAATGCATCCAATGGTGAAAACGCCCTTGTCAAGAGCCTCGGGGCGCTCCGTTGATGTTCTCACCGACACTGCGGGGAACTTGAAGTATGAAGCCTCCTCGGGTATGGTTCCCGAGTCGGACACCACGCAAAAGGCGTTTCTCTGGAGGCAGTTATAATCCCAGAAGCCAAAGGGCTGCATGGTTCTTACAAGGGGATGAAATTGGAAATTTCTCTTTTCTATAAATTTACGGCTTCTTGGGTGAGTTGAATAGATCACGGGCATATTGTAGCTTTCCGCAAGGGTATTTACAGCCGTCATAAGCTCCATGAAGTTTTCTTCTATATCTATATTCTCTTCTCTGTGAGCGGAAAGAAGGATGTATCCGTTTTTCTCAAGTCCAAGTCTTGAAAGCACGTCGCTTTTTTCGATCATTTCAAGATTGCGGGAAAGCACCTCCGCCATGGGAGAGCCAACAACATATGTGCGCTCACGGGGCACTCCTGAGGCATTGAGATATCTTCTTGCGTGTTCGGTGTAGCAGAGGTTTACGTCGCTTGTTACGTCAACGATCCTGCGGTTTACCTCCTCGGGAAGATTTTCATCAAAGCAACGGTTTCCTGCTTCCATATGGAACACGGGGATCTTAAGTCTCTTTGCGGAAATTACACAAAGACATGAGTTTGTGTCGCCAAGCACGATCAGGGCATCGGGCTTTGTCTTTTCCATAAGCTCATATGACTTGGAAAGCACGTTGCCCATGGTCACACCAAGGTTTTCTCCAACGACACCGAGATAATAATCGGGGGCACGGAGTCCCAGCTCCTTGAAAAACACCTCGTTCAGTGTATAATCATAATTCTGTCCCGTATGAACAAGTATATGCTCGAAATATGTGTCGCACTTCTTGATGATCTCCGACATCTTGATGATCTCGGGTCTTGTGCCAACCACTGTCATTACCTTCAATTTTGCCATGTCCTTTTATCCTCCGATTAATTATCTTTTTGCAAGGTGCTTTTTGAAAAAGCGCCCTGCACATACCCCTTCCGAAAAAGCTTTTCAGAAGTGATTTTTCTTTTTATTTGTAATTTTGTTTTTTATATACGATGTTTTGTTCTCGGGTCATTCGCGATGTTTGCACAAAATCCGTAGGGACCGGCGTCCTCGACGGTCCGCAAAAAAACAATTACCTTTCCCAAGTTTTCGGTAATACCGCGATGTTTCGCCAAGCCTCGCCCTTTGGGAGTGGCCCAGGCCAGCCTCTCTTGATGCTTCGCATCAATTCACCTTCAGGTGGCGGCGTAGCCGACGGAGAGGGTTTTATAATAAGACTTGCTTTTTAACCCTCTCACCCGCTACCGCGGGAGCTCTCCCGAAGGGAGAGCCTTATTCTGCCTTGGGTAAATGCACGAAAAATCCCATCCCAACTCAAATATCATAATGAGGATACATATCCCTATGATCACGCATCCAGTCGGCTGTTTCCTTCACCATTATCTCATAATCGGGGATCAGGTATGAGAACTCAAATCTTGTTCTCACAAGGGATTTATCCGCCACAAAGCCGTCGTATGCCACGATCTTTACTTTATCTTTTCTTATATATTCGTTAAACAGGCTGATGAGGTCGTGCTTGGATATGGCTCTGTCGGGCACTGTATTATAAAGTCCGTGAGCCTTTTCAAGCGCCGCCGCTTCCATTGTTTTGGCAAGCTGGAGTGTGGTCTGACCCGTCCACATAGCCTTTGTAAAGCCCTTGACCTCGCCCTTTTGCTGTAAGAACCAGTTCATAAGACCGATTCCCGCGGGATTTATATCGGGTCCCACAATTGAGTTTCTCAGGGTTATATTCTTATCGTCCTCAAGCTCACCGAGAGCCTTGGACCTGTCATAGAAGGTCTCCCCGTCCCGAAGATCGCTTTCCGTATACGATCCTTTTTTTCCCGAGAACACGCAATCCGTTGCCATATGTATGATCTGCGTGTCGGTATTTTCCGTAAGCTCGGCAAGTCTGTGGGGCAGATATGCATTGAGATACGCCGCCAAAGCCTTATTATTCTCCGCCGCCGCATTCAGTATTCCGATGCAGTTTATGACAGAATCGTATTTATCCCCTAAAACAAGGGCATCAAGGGTTGCGGGATCAGTTGCGTCCCCTGCATATGACTTCACGTATTTTGACACACTTCTGTCAAAGCCTACCACCTCATGTCCGCGGCTTTGAAGATAGCCCGAGATCATATGTCCCGCCATTCCGTTACAGCCTAAAACCAAAAATTTCATTGTTTTCTCCTTATTTCAAGCAGATCTTAATACTCAATTCCCATTGATGCAAGCTCTTCCTTGATATAATCAAGCTGGAGAAGCTTTGCCTTTACAGCTTCCTTGTCAAGAAGCTCCGTATTGTTGGAGTTGAACTCTGTGAGCAGATTGCGCTCTGTGTTGCCGTGTATGAAATACTTGTCGTAGTTCAGATCTCTCTTATCGCAGGGCACGCGGTAGAAATCACCCATATCGATCGCACCTGCGCACTCCTCATTGGTAAGCAGAGTTTCGTACATTTTTTCTCCGTGGCGTATTCCGATGACCTTTACCCCCTCTTTTCCGTGGAAAAGCTCGTTTACAGCCTCAGCAAGAACGCCGATGGTACACGCAGGAGCCTTCTGCACCAGAATGTCTCCCGATTCTCCGTTTTTGAAGGCGAAAAGCACAAGATCGATGGCTT
The DNA here is from genome assembly GCA_015063395.1 of Oscillospiraceae bacterium. Taxonomy (GTDB): domain Bacteria; phylum Bacillota; class Clostridia; order Oscillospirales; family CAG-272; genus SIG714. Next base: position 1,229 of record SVUF01000107.1, on the reverse strand, counting down.
CATCAAGGGACATGATGAATCTTGTCATTTTTGGCTCAGTTACAGTCAGAGGCTTGCCCGCTTTGATCTGATCTATGAACAGCGGAATTACACTTCCTCTTGAGCACATTACATTACCGTATCTTGTACAGCAAATTGTTGTTTTTTCGGGAGAAATGGTACGGGATTTTGCCACGATGACCTTTTCCATCATCGCCTTTGATGTTCCCATTGCGTTTACAGGGTATGCCGCCTTGTCTGTGGAAAGGCATATTACTCTCTTGACCCCTGCCTCGATTGCCGCAGTGAGAAGATTGTCAGTTCCAAGCACATTGGTCTTTACCGCCTCAATGGGAAAGAATTCGCATGAGGGCACCTGCTTCAGCGCTGCCGCGTGGAAAATATAGTCAACACCGTACATTGCGTTGCGAAGTGAGGAGATATCCCTTACATCTCCAATGAAAAACTTCAGCTTGTCCGCATATTCGGGGTAGTTTGCCTGATAATAGTGGCGCATATCGTCCTGCTTTTTCTCGTCTCTTGAGAAAATTCTGATCTGTCCGATATCCTCCTTGATAAATCTGTTGAGAACAGCATTACCAAATGATCCTGTTCCTCCTGTTATAAGTAATGTTTTTCCTTCAAAAATAGACATTTTACTTACCTCTTATTTTATTTTTGTTTTATTTTCATGTAATTTTTTTCGATTTTGTGTTCGCCCGTAAAAAAGCGTAAAACAAGCATTTTCGGGCGACCGCAGGTCGCCCCTACGGGATAAACATGATTAAATCAGTATCTCCTGCCTTGAGATAAAACACGAAAATCCTTTGTTTTCGGTAGGGGTCGGCGCCCTCGACGACCCGCAAAAAGCAATTATCTTTCCCAAGTTTTCGGTAATACCGCAATGTTCGCACAAACCAAAGCCTCGCCCTTTGGGAGAGGTGGCGGCGTAGCCGACGGAGAGGGTTTTATAGTAAGACTTGCTTTTTAACCCTCTCACCCGCTACCGCGGGAGCTCTCCCGAAGGGAGAGCCTTATTTTCGGGACATTCGCAATGTTTGCACAAAATCCGTAGGGACCGGCGTCCTCGACGGTCCGCAAAAAGCAATTGATTCTCCACACATTTTCGGCTCATTCGCGGTGTTTGCACACACCAAAGCCTCGCCCTTTGGGAGAGGTGGCGGCGTAGCCGACGGAGAGGGTTTTATAGTAAGACTTGCTTTTTAACCCTCTCACCCGCTACCGCGGGA
>SVUF01000106.1 GCA_015063395.1 Oscillospiraceae bacterium | reverse complement strand
TTCCTTATTTGTCTATGGGCTACAAAATAGATATTTTCGGTATTATTGCGTATGAATTCGAACTCACTTCTGAATGTGTTATATCATAATTCGTTATTCAAATCAATGCTTTGCGGAGCAAAGCTACCTTTTCTCTTCTCTTTTCTCTCTTATCTTTTCTCTGGAAACGACAATTTTAGAGAAGAGAGAAGAACGAATAGAGAAAAGTGAAGAGAACAAAAGAAACGACAATCTTCTGTCGAAAATTGTCGTTTCTTTTTGGCGGAGAGAGAGGGATTCGAACCCTCGGAACGGTATTAGCGTTCACACGATTTCCAATCGTGCGCCTTAGACCAGCTCAGCCATCTCTCCGAACAAAAGGTATAATAACACATTTATTTTGATTTGTCAATGGTTTTTTAAACTTTTTTCTAAAAAATATTGTTTCTTTTTTGTTTACACAATTATGATAAAAGTATGGTATTATTATTATAGAGGTGATATTTATGTTTAGAATTCTTGTGGCAGATGACGACCAAAGCACGAGACTTTATCTTAAGGCTGTTCTTGAAGCAGAAAAATATACCGTTTTCACAGCAAAAAACGGTCAAGAAGCTCTTGATATTATAGATTGCCAGCACATTGATATAATTTTGCTTGATGTTATGATGCCGAATATCAACGGATACGAATTTACCGAGGAATTGCGCTCAGCAGGCAACGAAACACCCATTCTTATGATTTCCGCAAAACAGCTCCCTGCCGACAAACGCCAAGGCTTTCTTTCGGGAACTGATGATTATATCACAAAGCCCATTGATGAAATGGAAATGCTTTTGCGGATCAAGGCATTGCTCAGACGAGCAAAAATCGTAAATGAACGCAAAATTACACTGGGAGAGCTTGTCCTTGATTATGACTCCTATTCTGTAATCAAGGGGGACACTGTAACAAAGCTTCCCCAAAAGGAATTCCAGCTTCTGTATAAGCTTCTTTCTTATCCCGGAAAGACCTTTACACGCATACAGCTTATGGATGAAATCTGGGGAGCTGACAGTAACACGGGCTGGGAAACGGTTACTGTACATATCGGACGGCTTCGTAAAAAATTTGAAGGATATCCCGAATTTGAAATCGAATCCGTAATCGGACTCGGTTATCGGGCGGTTAAAAAGGTATGAAAATCAAACACTCAACAATCGGAGATAAGATCAGATCCGATATCAATAAAAAAGTAAAAAAAAGTAAAATTCTTCTCACTTTATATTACTCTGCCTTTGTATTCCTGATACTGCTGTTGACCCTTATAATTGTAGGATTTATACTTTTCATCTTAATTAAATATGATATAATGCCCGAAATTGAAACAACGGAAAAGGATTTCATCAAAACTATTTCTTTCATTGGAATTGTAAGCTTATTTACAGGGGGAGCCATCGGTTTTGGATCGAACTACTATGCTCTCAATCCCCTTAAAAAGCTTACTTCTCAAATGAACCGACTTGCCTCGGGAGATTTTAACACAAGGCTTAAGTTTTCAAAGCCAATTTCATATTTGCCCGCATACAAAAATCTTGAGGAAAGCTTCAACACCATGGCAGAGGAGCTTGAAAACACTGAAATGCTCCGTTCCGACTTCATCAACAACTTTTCCCATGAATTCAAAACGCCAATCGTTTCAATTGCGGGCTTTGCAAGGCTTCTACAAAGAGACAGTCTCAGCGAAGAAGAAAAAAAGCAATATGCAAGGATCATCGAAAAGGAATCCCTGCGCCTTTCCTTCCTTGCAACCAATATTCTCAACCTTACAAAGCTTGAAAACCAAAATATTCTCACCAATTCGCAAGTCTATAATATTTCCGAACAGATACGAACATGTATGCTGTTTTTTGAAGAAAAATGGCGAACCAAAAATCTTGAAATCGAGCTTGCCTTTGATGAATTTGAGGTAAACGCCAATCCTGAAATGATGCAGCATGTTTTTGTAAATCTACTTGACAACGCAATCAAGTTTACTCCCGAGTACGGAAGAATTTCAATTTCCATTGAACAAAACGACTCCTTGCAAATCCAAGTAACCAATACGGGCAGTGAGATCTCCAAGGAAAACATCAAAAAAATATTCAACAAGTTCTATCAAGGGGACGAATCTCACTCAGGAGAAGGAAACGGCGTGGGACTTGCAATTGTCAAAAAGATCGTTGAGCTTCACAAAGGAAAAATTCATGCAGAAAGTAAAAATTTCGTAACTTCATTTATAATTGACTTGCCAATTTAGAATTATTGTTGTATAATTGAAAAAAAGGACTTTATAAAATACTTCTAATATATTGGAGAATAAAATGTACGAAAACATAAATGATAACTTTATCAAAAACTCTGTATCTGATATTATTTCCAAGGAAACACTTGAGGAAATAAAAAACAGGACAAAAGAATATACTGCATTGATGTCATATTATAAATGTGCCATGATGGAGATCGAAACCAAATTCAATGTATTGAAGGAGCAATTCTCTCTTGAGCATGACAGAAACCCCATTTGCAGTGTTACCTCAAGACTGAAAAGCCTGATCAGCATTAAGGACAAGCTTGACAGACGGGGTCATGACTTCACAGTTGAATCAATTGAACAGAACATCAATGACGTTGCAGGTGTACGAGTGATCTGCTCGTTTAAGCAGGATGTATATAATCTTGCCGCTGCCCTCATAAAGCAGGACGATGTTGTTCTCATCGAAGAAAAGGACTATATCAAGCACCCAAAGGAAAACGGCTACAGAAGCCTTCATATCATTGTGGAAATTCCCATTTTTCTTTCCCACGAAAAAAGAAAAATGAAGGTGGAAATTCAGCTCAGAACAATTGCCATGGACTTTTGGGCAAGTCTTGAGCATCAGCTCAGATATAAAAAAGAAACTGTTTTTACAGATGAAATGACTGCGGAGCTTCTTGAATGTGCAAATATCAGCGCAATGCTTGACGTGAAAATGGACCATTTAAGACATAATGTTTTTTCCCCTTTTTTGTCACTTCCCGAGGACGAGGATTATACAATCACAGAAGTTGACTCTCAAAAGGAACAAAACCGGAATGTTGAATAAATGAGGTTGCTATGATCTATCTTGAAAGCTTTACACTGCCCACAAGAGACACGGAGGACAAGTATCTTCTCGGTTATCCGTATTTACTTGAAATGCAGTGCTATAATCATTCAAACGTCTATCCATTCAGAGTGCTTTCAAAAAAGGAGCTTGTTGACATTCACTTTGATAATATCACCTTTCTTTACGGTTCAAACGGTTCGGGAAAATCTACACTTTTAAATATCATTGCGGAAAAATTAAATCTCACAAGATCCTCGGATTTTAATAAAACGCCTTTCACAAAGGAATATTTAAAATTCTGTAAATACAACCTTCCCGCATACGGTAAGCATACCATTCCAAAGGAAAGCAAGATCATTACAAGCGACGACGTTTTTGACTATCTTTTGGACATTCGGGCACTGAACCGAGGAATTGAAAATAAGCGGGAGTTTCTTTTGGACGAATATGATGAATTTAAGGACTCAGGCATAAAGCAGCTGCAAAGCATGGAAGAATACGACGAATTTAAACGCCGTCTTGAGGTTTCACGCTCCACCAAATCCCGATACGTCACCAAAAGACTTAGTACCACGGAGCTTCAATTCAGATCAAACGGTGAAAATGCCTTCGGATATTTTACTGAGAATATAACATCGGATGCTCTGTATCTTCTTGACGAGCCTGAAAACAGTCTTAGCGCCGAGCTTCAGCTTCAGCTTTTGCAGTTTATACAGGATTCTGCAAGATTTTATAACTGTCAGTTCATCATTTCAACCCATTCCCCCTTCCTGCTTTCAATGAAAAACGCCTTGATATACGATCTTGACACCATACCCGTTGCTCCGTCAAAATGGACCGATCTTGAAAATGTTCGGACATATTACAATTTTTTCAAGAACAAATTTGAAGAATTCAAATAATTCATATAACAAAGACCCCAACCAAAGCTTTAAATGCCTCGGTTGGGGCTTTGTTGTTATTTTATCGGAATTAGGTATTTCTAAGATTAAAATAATTTGGGATAATGCTCGTAATTTTTAGGAGGTGTCACTTTGTGAATTTCGCGGATATCGGCTTGTTTTGTTTCCATTTCCATTTCAACGGCTGCTGTCAAACCTTCGATCACTACCTTAATTTCAAAATCAAAGGATAATGACTCCACAAATCCACCTGAAAGCTTGATCTTCAAATTCGCTTCCTCAAGAGTAACCGCTCCGCCAAATGAATTTTCAAATTCTTCCTCGCCAACGATTTTTTTAAGGTCAGCAAGAGAAAGCTTGAGTGTGATCACATCGTCCTTTACATTTGCTTCGCTCATTATATCCTTAAGCTCTGAAAATGTTTCGTCGGTAATCTCCGCGCCCAAAACATCCTCTTCGTCAACCTTCATTTTATACTTGGTTGAATAATCCGAATAATAAAGATATCCCTTATCTCCGTCGTAATATTCGTCCATTTGGTCAACCTGCTTGTTTCCGTTCTGCCACTGGGTTGAATCTGTGATAACTCTGAGGAATACATCTCCGTCAATTATCTCTGTTGTGGTTGTGGTTTTTGTTTCGTTCTTTATTGTCTGACCTGCAATTGTCATCTCCATCTTTGATGTTGATTCTTCCTTGGATGTGGGATTCAACATTGAAAATACGGACGTTGGGAATATTTTTGCCAACAGAACCGATTCCTGATACTCGGACTCGTCCTTGGGCTCAACAGGAGTCTTGGATTTTGCAAGATCAATGCCGTCAATGCTCACAAGTATTCCCACAGGGTCTTCTACTGCACCGATAAGAGGAATTCCGTAGAAATCATTTCCGCATACTGTTGTGGTTACTTTGATGGATTTGAAGTTATTGTCAAGATCCAAAACCGAGTTTACAGTCACTTCACTGAAGGTTATCTCCTCATCGGGAGCAAACGCAGCCTTGAAAGCATCTCCGCTGACCTTGAAATCAACTGATTTTGAATCCTCGTTTTCTGTAAGAACAGCATCCACAAGATCCTTTTTATCAAATGTCATTCTCTCTGCATTTGAAAGTGTAAAGCCGAGAAATTCTCTGAAAATATCGCTGTCTTCCGAGGAATCAATTGAAAAGCTCATGTCCTCAACAGTATAGAAGTTTTTGCTTCCGTTTGTATAAAGAACAAATTCGTCCTCTGAAATACTTACAGAATATGATCTTTTCTGTGTTTCTCTGTCAGAGACTACTTCCATTTTAATGTTGTTTTCTCCGTAAATTACCTCTGTGTTAAAGGAAACAATTTCCGCCTTGGAAAGAGAAGCAATTCCCTTTTTCCAAACTGCATCGGGGGTTTTTGCGTTACAGGAAGTCAAGCCCAAAGCGCCAAGAGCCATGACAGTCAAAAGTACCAATGATATAATTCTCTTTTTCATTTTTTAAAATCTCCTTTAAATATTTTTGATTTTGCTTTGTTTTTTAAATTACGTAATTATCGATCGGGACTAAAAGCATGTTATCCTCACCGTGATTAAATTGTAGCACATGGTCGCTTGATTGTCAATAGCTTTTTTAAGATTTTTATTCATTCTACGTTTTGTACAATTTTCGGTAAGTATTTTTGTGTATTATGTTGGTGTTACAATACACTCGCATTATACATGGCTTTGGTTTTTAAACCGGCAATTACCTTCTTTTCTCCTTTCCAACGTCATTTTACTCTTTTACGTTGGGTAAAAGTCAATAGCTTTTTTAAAATAATTATATTTTTATATAAAAAAACAAGACCTGACACAAATTGGTGATGTCCTTAGCGGAGAAATTACAATCACTTTTTTCATATTGCAAAATCTTTTAAACGTTGACACAAACCGCGACGGAACGGAGTTCTGCACTGCAGGGACCGGCGTCCTCGACGGTCCGCAAAAAACGCAAAAACACCTGCCATAAGGCAGGTACTTTTCCCTTTACACAAGGGAGCCTTATTTTACCGTTGGTAAATGCGCGAAAAAACATATTTTCGGGAGGAGCAAGCCCCTCCCCTACGGGTCATTCGCGATGTACGCACAAAATCCGTAGGGACCGGCGTCCCCGACGGTCCGCAAAAAACAATTACCTTTCCCAAGTTTTCGG
>SVUF01000105.1 GCA_015063395.1 Oscillospiraceae bacterium | reverse complement strand
TCAATATCTGTGTGTCTTCCTTGCGACGGAAGGTGGAAAACGCAGTAGCAAGCAATACGGCAAAAGTTGTGGTCTTCATACCGCCTGCGGTAGAACCGGGGGAACCACCGATCAGCATCAGCACGATTATGATTGCCCGTCCTGCACCGGTCATAGCAGTAAGATCTGCCGTATTAAAGCCCGCCGTTCTCGGTGTCACCGCCTGAAACAGAGAACCAAGCACTCGTTCCTTCATCGGCATATCTGCAAAATCCACAAAGAAAAAGAATACGGCGGGAAGCAGAATCAGCAATGCCGACGTAACAAGGATGACCTTGCTCTGCATACGATACCTCTTAAAGTGAAGCTTGTTGGTGCAGATATCTTCCCACGTGAGAAAACCTATACCGCCGATCACAATAAGAAGCATAATGGTAACGTTAATAACCGAATTTCCAAGATATGAGGTGATTGAAGCAAACTTCGCACCTTCCGTACCCATAATATCAAAGCCGGCATTACAAAAAGCCGAGATAGAATGGAAGAAGGACATCCAAATGCCTTTTGCACCAAAGTCATGGATAAACGTCGGCATCATCACCAAGGCACCGAGCAGCTCAATCAGGAAAGTGACCTTCAACACAAAGAATGTCAGTCTTACAATCCCGCCCACCTTTGGTGCGGCAATAGCTTCCTGCATCGTGCTTCGTTGCATCAAGGTAATCTTTCTTCCCGAAAGCAAGGCAAAGGATGCTGCAACCGTGATGACACCAAGACCACCGATCTGAATCAGCACCAAAATTATGCTCTGCCCAAAAGCCGACCAATAGGTTGCGGTATCCTGTACCACAAGTCCTGTAACACACACTGCCGAGGTTGAGGTAAATAACGCTTCGTTAAACGGTGTTACGATACCGCTTTTAGTTGATATGGGGAGCATCAGTAATAACGCGCCCACAAGTATGACTCCTGCAAAGCCGAGTATGATGATTTGAAACGAGGTCAGACCCCTCTTTTTATGTATCAGATCCGCCATAAAGCTTCTCCTTATCTTCCTTTTGTTGCCTTAATTATACATTTTTTCAATTTAAGACAGTGTTAGAGGATTTTTTCTCGCATTAAGATTGCATAAAGAAAAGAAAACCGAACGAGTTTTTGTGATTTGAGGAAAATTATACTGCAACAATTTACTTTTGCAATCAAATGTGATATAATAGACCAAGGAAGGTGAGCATATGCGATTTATATTTAATGGAAGTCATTTGTGAAGATTGCCAAGATATGTTGCTCATCACTTATGAAGACGGCATGCAAATTGACGTTGGCTATATTGAAAATGATAAAACCTACTATATTACTGTTGTAAAAGACGGTACAACGGAAGCATGGAATCATCCTCTGGGTGTGTTTTCAACTACCGATAAATCAAAATTACCTGTCGAATTGCAAAAAGTGATCTGTAAATTTCGAAACATATAACAAAAAGGAGCTGTAAAAACTCTGTTCGAGTTTTTACAGCTCTTAATCTTTTGAGTTAAATTATGTGTTGCGCAAAGGCAACAAAGCTCAAAAATCAATCGGAAGCACTGCATTGAGGGTGAAGACTCCGTCCTCTGCAGAAAACAAAACCGCACCGCCGTGCTTTTCGCAAATGTTTTTAATGATGCCCATGCCGTATCCGTGGGATGCCGAGCCGTTTGGCTTTTCGGTTTCCAGAACATTCTGGGTTGTTTTTACATTTTTCTTTTTATTACATGAGTTTTCGCATTTGATCTGTATTTTCGACTTTGACATGGTCATTTTGTATCTGACAAATCCTCCGCCGTTTTCGTTTTTGGAGTTTTTACAAGCCTCCAGAGCGTTGCTGAGCATATTGGTTATAAGACTGCACACCTCACTGTCCGTAAGGGGCAATTCCTCTGCAACTATGGCGGATGCAGAAAACTCGAAGCCCTCTGCCTTGAATTTTTCGGAATATGTCATGAGAATATAGTCAACAAGTCTGTTTTTGCTGTAGGTCAGCGGACGGATCTCCACAATTTCTGTGTCAAGCTGACCAAGATACTCCCCAAGCTTATCATATTCTCCCTTGGAGTAATACATATTAAGCATATTGATATGATTCTTGATATCGTGCTTAATGGTTCGGACCTCGTCCATTCTTGATCTTACGCTTTGGGCATATTCCTTTGCAAGCTCGGATTCAACCTCAAGAGTTCTTCTGACCTCGCGTCTGAACAAATATTCGTCAATATATCTGACAACCAAGTCACCGACTACTGAGAAGATCAAAATGTTTTGCAAAACAAGACGTCTTATAGGCTTTATATCAAAGTTGGTCAAAAGCGAACTGAAGGCATTGAACATTGAGTTGTAGTACTCGTTTCTGAAAAGCAGTGAAAACAAAATGATAATTGCCGAAACAAACAAAACCACCACTTCAACCTTTATGAGAACCTCAAGATCGCTGTTTCCGTCCTTGAATTCAAGGGCAACAAAAACAAACAATACCACAAAGACCACAAGAAAGATCACACTGCAGCCTACATTTTTCAGCAATGAAAGTGCGCTTGATTCACTGGAAAGAGTACCGATGATATAAAGCACCGTGGCAATAAGCTCACAGAACACAAGCACAAGCATATGCTTTCTGTGTATCTTCATCTTAAGAGTAATATAAAGGATAACGGGCACCACCGAGATTTCATAGAGGCTGTCGCTTATAATTGAGAGGACGGTTTGCCAAAGGGTTATGCCTATATTGATGTCGTTTATCTGATTTAAAATACCTATTATGAGATATCCAAGGATCAGCGAAAGAGAATAATCAGTGCTTTCACTTGCAATGATCATACAAAGTGCTGCTGAACAAATGATGTAGAACACAAAGAACACCACGATGTTCATATAGCTTGTGAATATGGATCCTGTAATGTTTACAATATCCGCTCCGTGACCTGCGTTTATATAGTCGATATAGCAGGAGTTTACCACAGTAAACAGATATCCCAGCATTACGCCTATAAAGACGAACAAAAGACCCCAAAGGGAAACATGGTTTCTCCACGACAGGTATTTATATATAAGCTTTGAATAATCCTTTATTTTATTAATTACAGCTGTCATATTATGTATTCAAAACAAAATTCTGCTTTGCGCTTTTAAACAGATTTTTTGAAATCGGAATTTTTGCGCCGTTTTCCATTGTAAACTCGTAGCTGCAAATGGAATGTACCTTTTTCATATTTACCGAATAGCATCTGTGGCATCTGAAGAAATATGAGGGAAGCTCCTCCACAGCCTTTGTAAAGTTTGCCGTTGTGGAGCTTTGGAGTGTGCCCTCCTCGTGAATATACAGAACCGAGTGTCCCGAGGATTCGATATAAAGTATGTTTTCAGCTCTGAGAACAATCTTGTCTCCGGTACAGCTTTTTACCACAACCGATTCAGAAAAATTGCTTTTTTCCACGAATTTTTTAATGGCAGCATCAAACTTTTCTGCATTTATGGGCTTGGTTATAAAGGTCAAAGGGAAAACGTCATAGGACTCAAGGGCATATTCCTCGTTGGATGTTATGAAGATTATGTCAGAAGCTATTCCTTCGTTTCTTATGTATCTTGCAATATCAATTCCGCTTTCCTCGGGCATTACTATATCAAGCACAATGAGATCAAACTTCCTTGAAAGAAGGTCCCTTTTCAGCTCAACGGGGGTGTCATATTTTCTCACTCCGCAAGGAATATTCAGCGCCTTAAATGATTTGATGATCAGCTCTGTGGCTTCGTCGAGATAAACTTTATTGTCGTCGCAAACTGCTATATTAACCATTCAAAAGCCCTCCTTTGTACACATTTTATAACTTAATTATATTACATTTTTCATTTCATGTCAATAGTATCTTTTTACATTTAACGTAGCATTTTGCCACATTGAAGTTATGGCAAAAAAACATTGGCGTTTTTAGTTTTTACTGTTATTTAGTTGTGTCGGGGCGGGTTCTTTAGTTGCGTTTGGAGTTTTTTCACCTTCCGGAGTTGCTGTTGGTACGCTGTTTTGGTCCTTTGTAAACTTCAGCACATCAAGAACAAAGCCGTTGCCCTCAAAGCGCACGGGTGTTGCTGTAGATTTGTTCAGATATACTGATACGTCCCCTGTGTCAGTTGCGTATTTTGACAAAAGAATGTCAACTGAATTAAGCACTGTTGTTTCACTTGAAATATGATCCTCTTTTTCCAAAGCGAAAAGTGAAGGGATCAGTCTTACAAGACTTGTTTTTTCAGCTCCGTCAAAATCAATGGTCATGTCTCCATAGGAAAGAGTAGTGCCTTCGGGAGTTACGTTGAACACATAGCCTCTCAAGGAATCGGGCTTTGAAAAGCTTATTTCGGACTCGTCCGAGGATGTCATGGTCAAGGAAAAGCTGTATTCCGTATCATCAGCAGTAAGACAGCCCTCCACATAAAAGGGGTATGTCTGGTACTGCAGGGGATCAATGTCCGATTTATTGCAAGATGCCGCAGAAACGGTACACACAAGGACTAAAAGCAATAAGAGGTATTTTTTCATGGTTTTCTCCTTATTAATACTGAATTTGTATCAATATATGAGAGCCTTTTTGAAAAAATACCTCTTATATTTTAATTTATAGGAAATATTCAATTTCGAGTAAAACAAATTTTAAAAGGCGCACTGTTGCAGGGTACAGCTTTTCCCTGCGTCGTGGACCGCTTTTAAATTGTTCCGATGTTATCAATAATATGTTGCCACAGGATCTTCGGGCTCGTCGGCGCTTTCAATAGCTTCCACATAAAGCACGGGGCCTGATCCCTTATACAGCGGACAGCTTTCCACACGTATCTCGCCGCGGACCTTTACCCAATCGTATGTTTTGTAGTCGTCGGTGCAAAGACCCTTACATGCAAGTCCGTTGTAGGCGATGTCATCTGCGCAACAGGTCATGATATGTCTGCCGATTGCCAAAAGACCCTTGGGCATATCGTCCTGCTTGGCAACCATTCCGAGATACTCCACTTGTTTGCCGTTGTACTTTGCAAGATCCTCTGCCATGTCGGAAAACCAAAGCGCAAAGTCGCGGTCGGCAATTTTGATGACTGCCGCATTTACATCAAAGGGCAATGGATCCTCGATCGTATCCTTCATTGTTTTGCCCGAAACTGATTCGTAGAAAATGTCGCTGGAGCGGTTTGCTCCCCTTACAAGCTTGTGAAGGGGCATTATATCGGGCTCATCGTCGGGTAATCTGTTGAAAATCACGGTGTCTGCAGTGCTGAGCTTGTCATACACCAGCTGACGCATATTTGCATTATAAACAAGGGCTGTGGACTGATCCATGAAAAATGTCACTCCGTATACCTGCCAATTGTCCGGCATAGCGTTAAAGAGATCATCAAGATTCCACATTCCGTTGTATTCAACAAACACTGTTTCAGCATTATACCTGCGCACCCTTGAGGCAAGTCTGTCAGGGGTAAGCTTGTCTGCGGAATCGAAATATTCCACATATGCACCAAGCTTTTTAAGCTCTGCCTCATCATATTCCACATCGCCCTCCTCGCAGGCAATGACCAAAGCGTTCACGTCAGGAGGGTTCATTCTCGGATCGGCAAGGCAATCGTTTATAAACGTGGTTTTTCCCGAATCAAGAAATCCAACTACGAGAAAAACTGCAATTTCTCTGTTCATTTTGTACTCCTTTGTATCTTATACACCAAAAAGCTCCTTGAGAGCATCTTCATTAAGCTTTGATCCTATTACGCACAGTCTGCCCATTACAATGGCAGATCCGTCTCTGATATCGGGTTCCCCGGGGACATAGTCAAAATGTATCCAAGCAGAGCCTTCTGCTGAAGGAAGTATACCCTTTGCTCTGAGTATCATGCCGTATTTGCCTTCATCTTGAATTTCTTCCAGGATCTCCTCAAGCTGTGATTTGGTAAATTTCTTTGCGGTCTCAACTCCCCAATTGGAGAATACCTCGTCTGCGTGGTGATGGTGGTGATGGCCGCCGCAACCGCATGAGCATTCCTCGTCGTGATCATGGTGGTGATGCTCGTGATCGTGGCAGTGGCACTCCTCATCGTGATCATGGTGGTGGTGATGCTCGTGATCGTGGCAGTGGCACTCTTCGTCGTGGTCGTGATGGTGATGATGCTCATGATCGTGGCAGTG
>SVUF01000104.1 GCA_015063395.1 Oscillospiraceae bacterium | reverse complement strand
AAGCCATGTAAGTGTAAGGCAGATAATCAGTGAGGGGGACATTTTGACTCTCGGTCTTGAGGACAGGGAGGAGGAGATCAACGAGGAGATCCTGCCTGTGAAAATGGAGCTTTCCATTGTATATGAGGACGGTAATATAATGGTTGTAAACAAAAGCGGCGACATGCCCGTACACCCTTCCCACAATCATCATGACGATACCCTTGCAAACGCCATGGCGTACTGCTTTATGGAAAGGGGAATTCCCTTTAATTTCCGAGCGGTAAACCGGCTTGACAGAGAAACAAGCGGACTTGTGATCGTGGCAAAAAACAGAATGTCAGCCAATCGCTTTGGAAAGCTTATAGAGTCGAGAAATATTGAAAAAAGCTATCTTGCCATTCTCGTCGGCAGTCCTGAGAAAAAAAGGGACAGGATCGTGACACATATAAAAAGGCAAACGGAAAGCATAATCACAAGGTGCAACTGTGCTGAAAATGAGGGAGACATTGCCATTACGGATTATGAGGTAATTGCCGAGGGCAGAGGACTTTCGCTTGTGAGGGCATACCCCATAACAGGAAGGACACATCAGCTGAGAGTGCATTTTGCGGGGATCGGATGCTCAATACTTGGGGACAGCCTCTACGGAGAGCCATCATCGGAAATACCGAGACAGGCGCTACACGGGGAGGGACTTGCATTTTTGCACCCATTTACAAATGAGCTAATCAGTATCAAGGCTGAGCCCCCCGAGGATATGAAAAGGATTATAAAGGAGAAGATTGGATTTGATCTTTAAAAAAGCCGCAGAAAAAATAAAATCATTCTATAAAAGCTGTGTTCCTAAGTGGACGGTGTATTTTTATGCCGCGGGAGCCATCAGTCTTATTTTATACATCATAATGATGAACAGCACCGCATTTTCCGATTTTTTCAACGAAAATATAGCGGCGTACTTCAGAGCATTTACAGCCACAGTTTCGGGAATTGTGGGAATATCACTGGCAGAGCTTATAATATATATGCTTGTGCCCACATTGGTGCTTTTCTTCATAGGAGTAATAAAAGATATAAAGCAGGACAGGGACAATGAAGCTGTAAGAAAGTATGTTTCAGCCTTTGCCATAATCAGCATGTTTGCAACGACCTTTGTGTTTTCATTGGCGTCGGGATATCGGGGATCGTCCCTTGATGTAAGGCTCGGGCTTTCCAAAAATACGGTTTCCAAGGAAGAGCTTTATGAGGTGGCGATGTATCTTGGAGAGGAAGTCAGCAAATGCAGTGAAGAGGTTGAGTATATCTACGGCTCCCACTCTGTCATGCCATATAGCTTTTCCGAGCTGACGGATAAAATAAACGAGGCGTACAAGTCCGTGTGCGATGACTATGATTTTATCCTTGATTTCAAGTCAAGTGTAAAGCCCGTTGTGGCATCGGAGGTGCTTTCATATGCCCATATTTTAGGAATATATACCTATTATACGGGTGAATCCAATGTAAATGTCAATTTTCCCGACTATACACTGCCATTTACTTGCGCTCATGAAATGTCCCATCAAAGAGGCTTTTCAAGAGAGGACGAGGCGAATTTCATGGCGTATCTGGTGTGCATAGCATCGGAGGATGCCTATATAAGATACAGCGGATATTATAATATGTACGAATACGTAATGAACGCTCTGTATTCAGCCGACAAGGAGGGCTATTCCGAGGTATACTATTCCACAAGAGGACAGGTGCGTTGGGAAAGCTCGGCATACCGTAAGTTTTATGAAAAATACAGGGAAAACACGGTGGCTGACGTAAGCAACAAGGTAAATGACGGTTATCTGCAATCCCAAGGTCAGTCCCAGGGAGTCAAAAGCTACGGTCTTGTGGTGGATCTGATGGTTGCGTATTATAATTTGGAGAATAAATAAATGAAAATAATACTTCCAAAGACAAGCGGCTTTTGCTATGGGGTTTATCTTGCGGTAAAGGAAGCGGAGAATATAATAGAGGGCGGCAAGGGTCTTATAATGTACGGAGAGCTTGTCCACAACCCCGATGTTGTTGCAAAGCTTGAGGAAAAGGGCGGCGTAACCGTCGGCTCGGTGGAGGAGATCAAGGATTGTCCTCGGGACTCCATCATTCTTGTGAGAGCCCACGGAGTCCCAAAATCGACGGAAAGGGAGCTTTTGGCAACGGGACATGCCGTTGTTGACAAAACCTGTCCGAAGGTGAAAAAGGTGCATAAAACCGTTGAGGAAGAGGAGAAAAAGGGCAGAAGGATCATAATTGTGGGCAACCCTCATCACCCCGAGGTCATTGGAATCTTGGGTCAGTGCAAGGGAGAAGCAAGGGTCATTTCTACCGCCGAGGAGGCAGGCTTGGCAGATCTTTCGGGGGATATTTCCGTAGTTGTGCAAACCACCTTCAACGGTAAGACTTTTGAGGAGATCCGAGAGATAATCGGAGAAAAAAACAAGGACGCCGTGGTATACAATACCATGTGTCCTGCAACAAGTATAAGGCAAAAGGAGATCGAGGAGCTTTCCGCAAAGGCGGACTATGTGGTGGTTCTCGGAGGCAAGAAAAGCTCAAACTCCATGAAGCTTTGCAAAATAGCGGAAAGAAACACGAAAGCAGTGCTTGTGGAGGACATCTCGGAAATACCTCTTGGTGAGCTTGAGGGCAAAGAGAGGGTCGTGGTCTGCGGAGGATCGTCAACGCCATATGACCTTATTGAAAGCGCCGCCCTTTATCTTCAGAGGCTTTTCGGCGCAGAGCTTGTGAAATTGGAAAAGGAATAAAGTCGAATTATTATTATTATATAGAAAACTACTCTGTTTATGAGTAAAATAAAATCAAAAAGCCGAACTCCTGTTGAGTTCGGCTTTTTTTCTGCAGCTGTATGTTGCTTTTGTTCTTCGTGAGAAGATTTAATTAGTCATTGTAAACGCTAACGCGCTTTCTTCCGCCTGCAAAGTTTTCAAACTTAACTTTACCATCTGTAAGAGCGAAAAGTGTATCATCAGTTCCACGACCAACGTTTACGCCGGGGTGAATGTGTGTTCCTCTCTGTCTTACAAGGATGTTTCCGGCAACAACTGACTGACCGTCAGCCTTCTTAACACCAAGACGCTTAGACTCACTGTCACGGCCGTTCTTTGTTGAACCAACACCTTTTTTGTGAGCAAAAAACTGTAATCCAAGTCTTAACATTTTCTATTCCTCCGTATTAGTTTGTTATGTGCATTATGCTTCGATGACGTCAACCTCAAGAAAATCGTAATAGTCCTCTGTAAGATCCATCAACTGATAGTAGTATCCCTGAATGAGACCGCTGACAGCAAAGCGTTTGCGATCGTCTGCCTCAAATTCGGGAAGAGCGGACATTACCTTCAAGGTGACATCTGTTGTTTCCTCGTCGATCTTGTAGTCGACATTGGAAGCGTAAGAAATTTCGACAGTATTGATGATCAGCATTGTCATTGCGGAAATGGCAGCGCAGAGAACATCGTCTCCTTCTTCACCAAATCCCGTATGTCCGTTTTCACGGAAACCGAAAAACACACCGTCTCTTTTGAAAAACGTGATCTTTGTCATTTTTCGATAGCCAAATTGTCTGAAAGTTCCGAATTAGCCGTTTACAGCTGTGATCTGAACCTTTGTGAAAGGCTGTCTGTGACCGATCTTCTTTTTCTCGTTCTTCTTTGCCTTGTAACGGAAAACATAGATTTTCTTTGCCTTGCCGTTCTTAACGACATTGGCGGTAACTGTAGCACCTTCAACGTAGGGAGCGCCAACCTTGAAGCCTGCATCAGAGTTTACTGCGATAACCTTGTCGAATGTTACAACTGAACCTTCTTCGCAGCCCAGCTTCTCAACAAAAACGATATCGCCTTCCTTGACCTTATACTGCTTTCCACCTGTTTCGATTATTGCAAACACGAAAAGCACCTCACTTTCTTAAACGGCTTATAGCCTGAACTCGCTGACGGGGTGCTGCAAGACAGCTTAAAAGGACCCCAAAATCATGCGGCTTCTTATTCTAACACAACAATTGGTCTTTGTCAAGGGCTTTTTTTAATTTTTTTAATATTTTCTTGCAAAAAATCCCTTCATCTCGGTTTTTTTACCCATTATCTCCTTTTCAGCAAAATAATGACGATGAAACCAAGGATAACTGTAGGAACAGCCGATGCAATAATGATCGGGAAAACGGATACCGTGGCAGAATCACTGCTGCTGTCATTGCTGTTGTCAAGGCTTTCCGTTCTTACGGGAGTTTTCGGGGGTAAGGTTTCGGGAGAAGCTGTTGCAGTGCTTTCGCTGTCTTGGGGAGGGAGCGGTGTTGGGTCGCCCTCCGGGGTGGGTATAATTTCGGGAAACTTTTCGGGATATATCTGATATTGGGAAAGATCCGCAAAATAAGAGTAGTCGGGGCAGGTGCCGTCTTCTGTGGAATTGATGAAGCCAACCATGGACTCAGCGCAGTGCCGGTAGACATCCTCGGGAATAAGATATATGGTTTCGGACACAATGGAGGCTTTGTACATCACAAAATTCCCCTTGTTTGTTACGAAGTATATGGAAAATCCCCACATTTCGTGGAAAATATATGTGTTGATCACCTTGGTTTCTCCGTCAAAGTAATCTCCGTGGTTTTGAGCAAGAACGCAGATCTGTGAAAGACATGATCTTGCAAGACATGAGATGGGAGCTGTAACCACGCTTCCGTTTTCCTTGTATCTGATCTCGATCATGGAGTCGGAGCTTATAATATACGCACCCTTGTCAGCACTTGATTTTACAATGTCGTAAACATCGGTGCCATTTGCAAAATCATAGCAAAATATGCCGCTGTACATTTTTACCGCGGTGTCGTCAAATTTGAATTTATATTGTGCTGCCTCGCTGTCGTCAATTCTGAAAGCGTCAAATTCCTCTTCTGCCCGAAATACCACCCCGTTTGTAATAATAGCGGTAAGGCAGAGAAGTAATACCGTAATTCTATAAAATGCCTTCATAATACACTCCGTAAGGATCAAATGCCGTTTTTTTCAACGTAGCTTTTAATTGCCTCAAAGGATTGGTCGCTGATATGATGCTCGATCCTGCAGGCATCGTCGGATGCCGTTTTGGCGTCCACACCTAACTTTATAAGCAGATTTGTCAGCACCGTGTGCCTTTCATAAATTTTGTGGGCAAGCTCAAGACCGGGTTCAAGAAGGCTGATTGAGCCATCGCTGTCCACGGTAACATAGCCGCCGTTTTTCAAAATTCCAAGGGCACGGCTGACACTGGGCTTTGAATACCCCATATATTCACTTATATCAATTGCTCTCACAACGGGCATTTTTTTCAAAAGCACATAAATGGTTTCAAGATACATTTCGCCCGATTCCTGCATTGACATTGTATCACCTCTTTATTTTAGTTTTATAATACTAATTATATCACCAATTAATTAATAATTCAAGTACATAGATTTAATTCATTTGCACAAATTATTTTTGTGAATTTTAAAATTATCTCTTTACAACCTGAAATTTTTATGTTATCATATTATATGTATCTGCCCGTGGCTCAGCCCGGATAGAGCGACGGACTCCGACTCCGTAGATCGCAGGTTCGAATCCTGTCGGGCAGGCCATGGATAAAGTATAAAGTTACAAAATACAGTCAAAAGAAAAGAGGTTTAAAGCTATGAATTATTTACTTGATCTTGTCACCAACCCAATTCTGATCACATCGCTTTCATCATTTCTCCTTGCTCAGATCATAAAGGTAATCATTCATTGGATAATTCATAAAAAGCTTGATATCATGCGTCTTTTCGGGGACGGTGGCATGCCCAGCTCCCACTCATCGATGGTATCGTCGGTGGCAACCATATGCGGACTGATCCACGGCTTTGGCAGTGCCGCCTTTGCCATCAGTGCAACACTTGCCTTTATAGTTTGTCACGATGCCAAGGGTGTACGCCGTGAAACAGGACGGCAGGCAGTTGTATTAAACGAGCTTGTAGATATTTTGAGGGATATTTCCAAAGAGAAGAAGGTTTCGGATGTAAAGCTCAAGGAGCTTGTGGGACATTCACCTCTGCAGATCACGGCAGGTGTTTGCATTGGAATTACCAATGCATTTGTCATGTATTTCTTGGTGTTCTGATAAGATCACGCCGCAATAAAACATGGTGCTGAAAAAAGCGAAGAGCTTTCCCCGTGTGCCGATAAGACAGTAATTCCGTAAAAATCATAATTTTACGGCATCTGTCTTACAGGATTGGAAAACAGCTACGAAAAGAACGATGTCGAGTCGAAAGACTTAGCATCGTTCTTTTTCTAT
>SVUF01000103.1 GCA_015063395.1 Oscillospiraceae bacterium | reverse complement strand
TATTTCACAATTAAGCTTTACAGACTTAACAACGATGGGTTCCTTCTGTACGCTGTATACACGGATACCCCACTTATAATCGTTTACTGTCTTGCCTTCTTCCATTGTCTTGAGGAAGTTGTCAAGCATAATTGTGAAATATGCTGTTTCTGCAGCAGTGTCATCCTTAACCTGTTTTCCGCTGAATGTATACTTCATTCCTTCGAGTTCATAGTCAGGGTGGCACTTTGCCTGAATTTTACCGTAGTAGAACAAATAGGGAATAAGCTGTTCTGTATTATTGCTGTCCTTAAGCTCTCTTGTGAGGTAAATTGCTGTACCTTCACGGTCAACACATTCTACTTCAACCTGAACCATAAGATCGGGAGCGCCGATTGCAATGTCAGTTCTCCAATCTGTGAAAACGAACTGGTCCATTGTGATTGTTCTCTTGTTTCCGCGAACTGCCTGAACCTCAGCAAATTCTGACTTGGAGTTAAGAGCATCGTACATAACCCAGATGTATCCGTCGTTCGCCCAATTTCCCCATGAGTTAGCAACAAGGAAAGCACCTTTAAGTGTTACGCCGTTGATCTTACATTCTACGTTATCATCGTAACCAACGATTGAAACCTGGTGTCCGCCTGCACCCTCTGTTGTCCAAGAGAGGCACTTTTCACCAACCTTACCGATGTCGCCGTTACCTGTGATTCTATCATCATCAGTTCTCCAACCGCCTGAGATACCGCCTGTAACAACTACGTTACCGTCAAGAAGTGATCTTTTGATTTTTTCAAGAAGAGCCTGTCCTTTTGCGGAGGTTGTGAGCATAATATCGCCGTTAGAATCGCCGAAAGTGTCTTTTCTGATCCAGATCTGGTCTTCTTCGGATGTCCAGTTCTGAAGTCTGATCTCAAGAGCTTCCTCAAGCATACCTTCGGTTACGCCCCACTTAACTGACTGAGCCCACTGAAGCTTTGAGCCGGGAGCCATGAAGATTTTATATGCACCGTTACCGGGCTGCATATAGAATGAAAGCTTATCCATTGTTGTAATTCCGTGGTCAACAAGGATGTTATAAACCCAAGCTGTGCCTGCACCGGAAAAGTCGAATGTGAACTTAGGAGACATCAAATACTTTTTGTCACCTGATGAAGGGTTCCATTCAATATCGGGATCGATACTGTGGAGGTATCTTGACACTGCGTTGGTCATCTGGGTATATGTAATAGCCATAGAAGCACATGAGCCTATTTCGCCCTGGTTGGAAATAGGAGGAAGGTGCTTTGTACCAACAAGTGTCACTGATGAAGGAAGATCCTTGACCTCATCCGAGGTGCCGTCTGCAAAAACAGTAAAAGCACCAACGGAGGAAATTGCCATCGTGAAGATCAAGAGCATGGCAAGAATGAAGCGAGAATTTTTCATTTTTTTTCCTCTTTCAAAAATATTGTATTTATACCGCACGGTATAGTCGAATTAATTATAAACAAATTTTTCGTAAAAGTCAATACGATTTTGTTAATTTTTATTATTAAGGTAAATTGTCCAAAATATAAAACCAAACTCTACCTGAAACAGTTCAAAGCATTTCTAATTAACAGCTACAATCTTGACAAATGGAAAAAGTGATGGTACAATAATTAATTGGTAACAATAAAAGCATAAGAGGTAATTGCTATGAGTGAAAGAACGATAAATTTTGATTTTCTTCCTGTCAGTG
The DNA here is from genome assembly GCA_015063395.1 of Oscillospiraceae bacterium. Lineage (GTDB taxonomy): Bacteria > Bacillota > Clostridia > Oscillospirales > CAG-272 > SIG714. Next base: position 4,907 of record SVUF01000103.1, on the reverse strand, counting down.
CAGAAGAATGTAAGGAAAGAGGTTGGGGTGCACCCGATTTTGTATATGTGACGGGTGATGCTTATGTTGACCATCCTTCGTTTGGTGCTTCTATAATTTCAAGAGTGCTTGAAGCAAAGGGATATAAAGTTGCAATTCTTTCACAGCCCGATTATAAATCCTGCGACGATTTTAAGCGTTTTGGAAGACCGAGGCTTGGATTTCTTGTTAGTGCGGGAAATATCGATTCCATGGTGGCGCATTATACAGTTTCGAAAAGAAAGCGTACATATGACTACTATACTGCAGGCGGAAAAATGGGAAAAAGACCTGACCGTGCAGTAATTGTTTATTGTAACAGGATCAGAGAGGCTTATGGCGATGTTCCGATTATTATAGGAGGGCTTGAAGCCTCCCTCAGACGTTTTGCTCATTACGATTACTGGGACAACAAGGTCCGCAGATCCATTCTTGTTGATTCAAGAGCTGATATACTTGCCTATGGAATGGGAGAAAATATAATAATCAGAATAGCTGAGCTTCTCAACAAAGGCGTTCCCGTAAAAAAGATCCATGATGTAAGAGGTACGGTTTATATTACGACCCCCGAGGATAAGATACATTTTGAGTATGTCGGACCTTGGGATTATGATGATTTAAAAACAGATAAATCAATATACGCCAAGGCGTTTTCCGAACAATACAAAAACCAAGATTCTGTATACGGCAAGGCGATTATTGAAGCCTATGACGGAAAAATTCTTGTACAAAATCCTCCAATGCCTCCCCTTGAAAGAGAAGAGCTTGATTTTGTATATTCACTTCCGTATGCAAGACGCTATCATCCCATGTATGAAAAAGAGGGCGGCGTCCCTGCTATTAATGAGATCGAATTTTCGATAACTCACAATAGAGGATGCTTCGGGGCGTGTAATTTCTGTGCTCTTGCCTTTCATCAAGGAAGAACGGTGAGATCAAGGAGTATTGAGTCCTGTGTAAAAGAAGCGGAGACTATAACAAAAATGCCGGGATTTAAGGGATACATACATGATGTTGGAGGACCTACGGCAAATTTCAGATATCCTGCATGTGAGAAACAGATAAAGCTGGGTGTTTGCAAGGATAAAAGGTGTCTTGCGCCCACACCCTGTAAGAATCTTAAAGTCGATCATACAGAATATATTGAGCTTTTGCGGCGCATTGAGGCTGTACCAAAGGTCAAAAAGGTGTTTGTAAGATCAGGTGTCAGGTTTGATTATGTAATGTATGACAAATCCGAAGCATTTTTCAAGAAGCTGGTTGCCGATAATGTTTCAGGTCAACTGAAGGTTGCCCCCGAGCATATTTGCCAAGGCGTTCTCAATGCTATGGGGAAGCCTCCAAAGGAGGTTTATGACAGCTTTAAAAAACGGTTCTTTGAAATAACCAAAAGTATCGGTAAAGAACAGTATCTTGTTCCTTATCTTATATCAAGCCATCCGGGTTCAACCTTGAATGACGCTGTGGAGCTTGCTTTGTATTTGAAGAAATGGGGATATTCACCGGAGCAGGTACAGGACTTTTATCCAACACCGGGTACTGCCTCTACAACGATGTTTTATACCGGCATAGATCCCTTTACAGGTAAAAAAATCTATGTGCCTACAGATCATGAGGAAAAAAAGATGCAAAGAGCACTCTTGCAGTTTTCAAATCCTGCAAATGCAGAAACAGTAAGAGCGGCATTGAGAAAATGCAACAGAGAGGATCTGATCGGATTTGACAAGGATTGTCTTGTAAAGCCGGATAGAACACCTGCTTCATTTAGAAATACAGCCGATAAGTCAAGGGTAAAAACTGAAAGAAACATAAGAAATCCTAAAAGAGATATAAAAAAATCGGTTGTTCAAAACAAAAACGGAAATAAACAAACAAAAAAACACAGAACAAAATAGAATAATAAAAAAATATATTCGTATAGACTGTAAAAAGGACTTGACTCTAAATTTCTGATGTGTTATAATTACACTGTTAAATAGTGTCATAGAGAAAGGGAATGTTAAATGAAGAAAAAGTATATTGTCATTTTCAGTCTTTTGTTCTTATTGATACCCACTTATATCGTTCTTTCATTTATAATCAGAGGAAGCGAAACTCCTGTGAATTTCAGAAGCTTGAAAAGAGTTGAGGTAATTTCTCCCAACGGCTCGGATTTTGTCTTTGAAGCCAATGATAGCGAGGGTATGTCACAGCTTCTTTTAAATATGGTTATGGATAAGACCGGTGTTGATTTTTTAAAGGATTCAATTAATCAGGAAAGATACTATAAGGTTAATTTCGTAACAGATCTTTATAATACGGAATACCATTTCATTTTGACTCCTGACCCAACTGCATGCTTTATCAAGTATAAAGAGGGAGTAAAAACATCATTTTATAAAATTTCGGAAAATGCAGCCAAAGCATTTTTGTCAACCAAGTATTCCGAGGGAGTATATGAAGGCTCCCATGTACCTGTTTTGACAATTGGCGGAGAAGAGATCCCAAAGGTTTCTGTGGATTGGAAATATAAGCTTGTTTCCGGAGAGATGAAAAGCGCAACTGAATATTTACTTGATGATGAGGTTGTGAACATTGGGGCAATTGCAACTGATTTCAACTGTGTTTTCAGCAGAGATCCTGATAACATTGATGTAAGGATCTTCAGACAGGATACGGGTGAAACTCTTTATTATGGCAGTCTTGGCGGAATCAAGAAAATGTCAACCTCACAAAATCATGTTGTAAGAATTGAGATTTACGCTCATTGGAACGAAGGTCTTACAAAGGATTGTATGGGAGATATTACATATGTAGCCTATGCAAAGCTTCATGCACCTGCATATTTCTATCTCAGTGAGCCGCAGGTTCAAGAAGGCGAGCTTGTTGTAATATCAGCAAAAAATATACTTGATGTATCGAACCTCGAATTTACTTGCGATCAGCTTGAGTTCAAGCCTAAATTTTTCAAGGATGGGGAATATTACAGAGCATATGTTCCCATACCTCTTGGAATTTTATCAGAGCTTGATGAGGATAATCCCAAGGTCACATTTAAGTATAAATCCGATGATTCGGTGGGAAGTTTTGATCTTTTGATTCTTGAGAGAAGTGATAATGCAAAAACGGTATATAACATAGAACAAACTGTGTTTAAGGAAATGTCCGTTGTGTCCAATCCCTATCCTCAGCTTTATAAAATGATTGAGAATAGCTTAAATAACAATACTAATTTTGCTGAGAATTATCTTTCCGGTAAGTTCTTTACAGGATTTTCCGGAACGGCAACAAGAACCGTGTATGGAACACATATAAAATACAGTTCTGTAACGGGAATGTTCCGCGGGTATGATACTCACTATGTAGGAGCTTCAACAAGCGGAATCACAACAATAAATTCGGGCAAGATCGTATATAAGGGTGAGTTTGACTATACAGGCGGACTTGTGGTTGTGGACCACGGCTTTGGACTCCTCAGCTGGTATTGGAATTTGGGTAAATTTGCAGACGGGCTGAAGGTTGGAGATATAGTTGATAGCGGAACACTGCTTGGATACAACGGCGGAGGCGGTCTTACTGAAACTATAGGGGGCAGAAAAGCATCAGTTCATATTGCAGTGACAGTGTTTGACCAGCCTATAGATATATCACCATTACTCAAAGAGGGTATCATAATAACAGATAAATAAAAAAATTAATAAACGGAGACAACAAAATGAAGGATTCATATGTAAATCCCCTTTGTGAGCGTTATTCGGGCAAGGAAATGAAGTATATTTTTTCTCCCGACAACAAATTCTCAACATGGCGGAAGCTTTGGATTGCTCTTGCTGAAGCAGAAAAAGAGCTTGGTCTTGATATAAAAGACCAACAGATTGAGGAGATGAAGGCAAACATCTACAATATCGATTATGAGAGGGCAAGGGAGCACGAGTCACGGGTGAGACATGATGTAATGGCACATGTTCTCACATTCGGAGAGCTTTGTCCCAATGCAAGACCCATCATACATCTTGGAGCAACTTCTTGCTATGTCGGAGACAATACGGACATTATCGTAATGAAGGAGGCGCTTCTTCATGTAAGAAAGCTCCTTGTTAACTGTATTGCTGCTCTATATGATTTTTCCGAAAAGCACAAAGGAGTACCTACTCTTGCGTATACACATTTCCAGGCTGCCCAACCGACTACTGTCGGAAAAAGAGCTACTCTTTGGATACAGGATCTTATGCTTGATCTTGAGGAGCTTGATTTTTGTATAAGCAATCTTAAGCTTCTTGGATGCAAAGGAACAACAGGAACTTCCGCAAGCTTTTTGAAGCTTTTTGACGGGGATGTTGAAAAGGTAGAGGAGCTTGAAAGAAAAATTGCAGGTAAAATGGGATTTGAGTCATGCTTTGCGGTGTCAGGTCAGACTTACACAAGAAAGGTTGACTATAAGGTTCTTGCGGTGCTGTCGGGTATTGCACAGAGTGCTTCCAAATTTTCGGGGGATATCAGATTGCTTTCCCATCTCAAAGAATTTGACGAGCCCTTTGAGGACGGGCAGATCGGATCATCAGCAATGGCGTATAAGCGCAACCCCATGAGATCGGAGCGCATTGCATCTCTTTCAAGATATGTCATTTGTGACATGATGAATCCTGCTGTTACAGCGGCAACACAGTGGTTTGAAAGAACGCTTGATGACTCTGCCAACAGACGTATATCGCTTCCCGAGGCTTTCCTTGCAATAGACGGAATATTGACCTTATATATCAATATCATCAAGGGCGGAAGGATCTATCCGGGAATGATGAAGCGTCACCTTGATGAAGAAATGCCATTTATGGCAACGGAAAATATTCTTATGTATTGCGTAAGAAAGGGTAAGGACCGTCAAACGCTTCATGAAGCGTTTGACGGTCCTT
>SVUF01000102.1 GCA_015063395.1 Oscillospiraceae bacterium | reverse complement strand
AAGTAGTATATACAATACTTCACGCAGGAGGAAAATTCGGCGGCGGCGGATATAAAATTGCAGGAGGACTTCACGGAGTTGGAGCATCTGTAGTTAATGCACTTTCGGAGTGGCTGGAGATCGATGATGCCTATGAAGGCAAAAGATACACCATGAGATTTGAAAGGGGAAAGGTTGTAAGACCCTTCAAATGTGAAGGTGAATCTCCCGAGCGTCCTCATGGAGTAAAGGTCACATTTAAGCCCGATCCTGAAATATTTGAAGAAACAGTATTTGAATATGAAACATTGCTCAACAGAATGAGAGAGCAGTCCTTTCTTAATGCAGGAATAAAAATAGTATTGCGTGATGAAAGAACTACGGAAAATGTAAACGGTAAGGTCGAGGAATGTGAGACAAAGGAAGAGATTCTTTGCTATGAGGGCGGAATTGTAAGCTTTGTTGAGCATATGAACGCAATACGTCACAACGATGTTCTTCATGAAAAGGTAATATATATGAAGGGCGAAAAGGACGGCAGTGTTGCCGAGGTGGCAATTCAGTATAATACGGGATACAATGACGTAATTATGACCTTTGCCAACAATATGAATACCATTGAAGGCGGTACCCATGAAACAGGCTTTAAAACAGCACTTACAAGGGTAATCAACGATTATTGCCGAAAGAAAGGCTTTTTGAAGGCATCGGACAAAAATCTTGCAGGTGAGGACACGAGAGTGGGTATATGTGCCATAGTCAGTGTTAAGCTTGAAGATGCACAGTTTGAATCACAGACCAAGGCAAAGCTTGGAAACTCTGAGATCAGAACCTTGGTGGACGGTACTGTAACTACAAAGCTTGCTGAATTTTTTGAGGAAAATCCTGTAATTGCAAAGGCAATTTGTGAAAAATGCGTGGAAGAAGCTCTTGCAAGAGAGGCTGCACGCAAGGCAAGAGAGCAAACAAGACGTAAGGGACCCCTTGAGGTCAGCACCCTTCCCGGAAAGCTTGCAGACTGTCAGGACAAGAGAGTGGAATTTACAGAGCTGTTTTTGGTAGAGGGTGACTCCGCGGGAGGCTCTGCAAAAAGTGCAAGAAAATCACTTTTCCAAGCAATACTTCCCCTTCGCGGTAAGGTTCTAAATGTAGAAAAGAGCCGACTTGACAGAATATATTCAAACCCTTCCCTGACGCCAATTATTCAGGCTCTTGGTTGCGGAATCGGTGACGAATTTGATATGAGTAAGCTAAGATACGGCAAGATCATAATTATGGCAGATGCCGATGTTGACGGTTCACATATCAGAATACTTCTTCTCACCTTCTTCTTCCGTCATATGCGTCCTCTGATTGAAGAGGGTCATATATATCTTGCTCAGCCTCCGCTTTATAAGGTATTCAAGGGAAAGCAGATCAGATATGCCTTTTCTGATGAAGAAAGGGATATATATATAGCAGAGCTTGGCACAAAGGGTGTGGAAGCGGCGCGGTATAAGGGTCTTGGAGAGATGAATCCCGATCAGCTTGAGGAAACAACAATGGATCCTGCAACCCGTACCCTTCTTCGTGTTACCATGGAAGATGCAATGAAGTGTGATGAGATATTCTCACTTCTTATGGGAGATAAGGTTGAGCCACGACGCGAATTTATTGAAACTAATGCAAAATACGCTGAAAATCTCGACGTTTGATTTTTAAGCTTTTATGGATTTATACGGGGAGAATGCTTTTTGAAAAAAGCACCCTCCCCGCACCCCTCCCGCAAAAACTTTAATAAAAGGTTTTTTATTGAAGTTTATATCTTCCCAAGCCAAGCGAAAGCTCAGTTGAGTAGGCTCCCTTGTGTAAAGGGAGGCTTGGTTATGCAAAGCCTCTTGGTTGGTGCGTTGTGGGAATATTTGTTTTGTAAAAACGGAATAGCGGTGGCTTAAAGAAAAATCCATAAAACATTTAAACATGGTTTTGCACATGGTGAAATGTGCAAAAGATTGTGTAAAATGTGCAAAACTATAAAAAGAGCAAAAATAAATAAATATAAATCACAGGAAAAAGACAAGATAAAATAGTAAATTATAAGGAAAAGAGTAGAAATGGCACGAAAAGAACAACAAATTGATATATCCTATAAAGATCAAAAAATTGTGGATATAGGTATGGAAAAAGAGGTCAAAAAGTCCTTCATCGAGTATGCCATGAGTGTAATCATGTCAAGAGCATTACCCGATGTCAGAGACGGACTTAAGCCTGTTCACAGAAGAATTTTATATTCAATGTACGAAGATCATTTGACCTATGACCGCCCCACAGTAAAATCAGCGAAAACAGTTGGTAACGTGCTTGGTAATTATCACCCACACGGAGACTCATCGGTTTATGATGCCATGGTACGTCTTGCACAGACCTTTTCAATGAGGTATCCTCTTATTGACGGACAGGGTAACTTTGGTACCATTGACGGAGACCCCCCTGCAGCATACCGTTATACTGAGGCAAGAATGTCCAAGATCGCAAGCTATATGCTTCAGGACATAGAAAAGGACGTTGTTGATTTTGCGCCCAACTTTGACAACAAATGTAAAGAGCCGACGGTTCTTCCTGCAAAATTTCCAAACCTGCTTGTAAACGGCTGTATAGGAATTGCGGTTGGTATGGCAACGAATATTCCGACTCACAATCTCGGAGAGGTAATTGACGGTGTTATTTGTCTTATGGACAACCCCGAGGCAACCATACCGCAGCTTATGGAGCATATAAAAGGTCCCGATTTCCCAACAGGAGCCACAATTTGCGGAACAAACGGAATATATTCAGCATATATGACGGGTAATGGAAGAATTACGGTAAGAGGAAAAGCAGAGATTGACCACGAAAAGCACAGGATCATCATAACGGAGATCCCCTACATGGTTAACAAATCCATGCTTGTAGAGTCAATGGCAAATTGCTACCGTGAGAAAAAGGTTGAAGGACTTACAGCTCTTCGCGATGAATCCAGCAAGAGTATCAGGATCGTAATTGAATACAGACGTGACATGAACGGAGAAGTGATCCTCAATCAGCTTTATAAATATACATCACTTCAGGACACATGTGCTGTAAATATGCTTGTTCTTGTTGACGGAATTCCGAGAGTTCTCAACTTAAAGCAAGTGCTTGAATATTATATTGAGCATTCCATGCAGGTTGTAACACGCCGTACGGAATTTGAACTTAAAAAAGCACTTGCAGAAATGCATATTCTTGAGGGATATAAGATCGCAATTGACAATATTGACGAGGTTATTGCAATAATCAAGGCAAGTGAAAGTGTTTCCGATGCAAGAGCAAAGCTTATGGAGAGGTTTGGACTTTCCGAGGCTCAGGCTCAGGCAATCGTTGACATGACTCTCGGTAAGCTTTCCGGTATGGAAAGAATCAAGGTTGAGGAAAGACTTGCAAAGCTTGCAGCAATTGTTACAGAGCTTCAAGGTATACTTGCCGACAACAACAAGATCAAGCAGATAGTAAAGGACGAGCTTCTTGAGGTGAAGGCTAAATTTGCGGACGCAAGAAGAACGGAGATCGTTCCCGTTGAGGACGAGATCATGATCGAGGATCTTATTGAGCGTCATACCTGCATTGTAACAATGTCGAAGGCAGGATATATTAAGAGAGTAAACGAGAATACCTATCAAGCGCAGCATAGAGGCGGTAAGGGTATCATCGGTATGACCACCAAGGAAGAGGACTTTGTAGAGAAAATGGTTGCAGTGGACAGCCATTCACTGCTTATGTTCTTTACAAATCTCGGTAAGGTTCAGGCTATAAAGGCATATAGACTTCCAGAGGCAGGCAGAACCGCAAAGGGAACAAGTATTGTAAATATTCTTGAGCTTCGTGAGGGCGAAAAGGTTAATGCCATGCTTTCAGTTCCTCAGTCGGATACGGAAGGATATCTCTTCTTTGTTACCAAAAACGGAGTGGTAAAGAGAACTGCCATGACTGAGTTTGAGCGTCACAGGAAGACGGGTAAAAATGCCATAAATCTCGATGAAGGTGATGAGCTTGTATTTGTATGCCGTACCTTTGGTAAGTCGGAGATCATAATCGCCACTAAAAACGGTATGGCAGTGAGATTCGATGAAAATGACGCAAGAGTAATGGGAAGAAGCGCGCGTGGAGTTCGTGGAATCAAGCTTGTTGAGGGTGATGAGGTTTGTGCGGCAGCCCTTGTTGAAGACAACGGAACAAAGCTTCTCACTGTAACGGAAAAGGGATATGGAAAGCTTTCCGATTTCGACAATTTCAAATCCCATGCAAGAGGCGGTAAGGGTGTAAGCTGTCAGAAGATCAGCGAAAAAACAGGAAGACTCTGCGGAATTGCCGCTTGTCATGAGGAGGACGACCTCATGATGATCACCAATGAGGGTGCAATAATCCGTACACCTATTTCAGGTATATCCACGTTCAGCAGAACTGCGGGAGGCGTAATTCTTATGCGCCTTGCAGAGGAAGCAAGAATCGTAAACTTCACCTGTGTTGCCCCTGAAGATGAAGAAGCTCTTACAGATGATGAGATTGTAGAAAATGAGGACACTGCTGAGGAAGGCGGGGAAGAGCTTGAGCTTTTGCCCGATGACGATGCTGTTGAAGAAAATGAAGAAGGATCGGAAGAATAACCATAAATGAAAAGAATTATAAGTGTAGTTGCTTTAGTTTCAATTTTGATCTGCTTCTGTGTTTTTGCACTTGGCTGCAAGCCTGCTCTTTCAGACGAGGAGGCAAAAGCGATCCTTGAAGAAAAGCTGGAAACATCATATTATGTCATGGCGGCTGTATATGGAGATATGCTGAAGGTTCAAGAGCCTGAAAAAATCGATAAAAGCTGGACTGTCCCCCATTATTTCAAGGTGGTGGAGGATAGCCACTATACCACTATAGATCAGATCAAGGCAGATGCGGAAAAGGTTTTTGCGCCAACATATCTTGAAACAGTGTATGAATATGCCTTTACAGGCAGTGAGGAAACAATGTCGCGCTTTGCGATGGACGGAGATATACTCACAGTTGATGTGGTAAAGAAACCTTATAATATTCTGACTGATCTGTATATCGAAACAGCAGTGGTGGTAAAGGCATCAAAATATGCTGCAGAAATTGAAATCGATGGGTCAGCTGACGGTGGAAAAACAGTGAGAAAGGTATTGATTACTCTTGCCTGTGTTGACGGTCAGTGGCTGTTCAACGGTCCAACATACTGATATTATGAGAAGAGAAATTACAAAAGAGGAAATCGCCCTGTTAAGATTTGCAGTAAGGGGTGCATTCGGGAAAATCGTCGATGAAATTCCCGAAAATGTTGATCTTACAAAAGTTATGGCAGAGGCGAAGCATCAATCAGTTGTAAGCTCCGCATATGAAGGTGCATATCTCATGGGGGTTGAGCTTCCAAGTGAGCTTGATATGAAATACCTGAGAGCCACGGCATCAATTGCAGCGTCAAACGAAAAGCTGATGATGCTGCAGAGTGAAGCAATAGAGCTGCTTCAAAAGAACGAAATAGCCTATTCCGTAATCAAGGGAGCCTCGGTGAGTGTTATGTATAACGACCCCGCCATGCGAACCATGGGAGATGTTGATATCATCGTTTCAAAAAAGGATTATGAGAGGGCTCAAGGTATATTTTCAGAAAATTTTGAAGTCATCGGTGAGGACGGAAGGATCCATTCCGAGTATTGCAAAAACGGAAAGATCATTGAGCTTCACAAAAGCATGAACGGCCTTCCAAAAAATGAGATCGGTAGAGAGCTTGAAGGGATATTTGATGAAATTACGGAAAACTCGATAAAATGTACTCTTGATGGCTATGATTTTATGTGCCCAAATGCAGAAACTACGGGAATCATTTTGTTGCTCCATACCTATGAGCATTTGACAACGGGTGGCATTGGGCTGAGACATCTGTTTGATTTTGCCGCCTATGCGGAGAAATATCTCAGTGAAAAAAACAATAAAGATGGATATCAAAGGCTTCTTTTAGTATTTGAAAAGTACGGAATGCTCAAGTTTGCCAAAAATCTTATGGATTGTATTTGCTCTATTTCGGGATTTGAAAGAAATGACTATCCTTGGATAAGTGATTTTTCGTCAAAGGGCTCAATGGAGCTTTTGATTGACATACTTGACGGCGGCAACTTTGGAAAGAAAAAGCCCGATGAAAGATACATCAGTGAGATAATTGTCAAGGACGACGGAAAAAAGAATAATATCTTCAAGAGAATGTTCAGAAACTTTATTGAGGTTGCTAAAAGCTCAATGCCGTCGGTGAATAAATATCCCATACTATATCCCATAGCCTTTGTTTATATCCCCATCAGATATCTTTTCCGTGTAATTACGGGCAAAAGATCTGCGGTGAACCCTGTGAAAATGGTGAAATCATCTGTTGAAAGACATGGGATATATGAAAACTTTGACATGTTCAAAAGGTGATTGAATTGTGCGGATTCAGCACAAATATTTTATGAAAATGATTTATGAGAAAAAAAGCACTTGACATTAGGCTCCTTCTCATAAGGATGTTTTCGGAACACGGTAGGGGCGAACTGTGTTCGCCCGCGGGAGACCGCAGGTCTCCCCTACGGATACACATATAAATATCGGCAGAGGACTTGTTTTCTCTGCCGATTTGTG
>SVUF01000101.1 GCA_015063395.1 Oscillospiraceae bacterium | reverse complement strand
GATTTGTATATGTTAAGGAATCCGAGGAGCTTATCAACGATCTGCGTGATCTTGCCTTTGAGGTGGTCAGCGATTGCCTTGGCGCAGGAAACATGGATTTCAATCAGATCCGTAACAAGCTCCGCGACGAGCTTGCCCGTAATATATACAGCATGACCAGACGTAAGCCAATGGTCCTGCCCCTTATCATGACAGTTTGACGTCAATAAATTAATGGTGTATTATGAAAAATGAAAGAAATTTAAAAAGCGGAAACTCCTTCAAAAAGCTTAAGAAAAATGCAAAGGTTACTGTGGAAGCAAATCAAAAGTCCCACGACAGATCTAAAACTGCAAAGCAACTCAAAATTGCCGCCATAGCAGCTCTTATCCTCACCGTTGCCATTCTCGCAACCGTGTTTTCCGTTGCCCTTCTCAATGAGGAGGGAATCATCATCAGAAACAAAACAGTCCGCAAATCCGAGGATCTTTCCATAAACGGCGCAATGTTCACCTATATTTTCTGGGACAATTTCCGCCTCAGCATTACAGGTGACTACGCCTACTACTACAAGCTCCAAGGTATAAGCTCCGCCGACGATCTTTATCTTGAAAACCCCAACGAAAAGGGCAAAACATGGTGGGATCATTTTGCAGAAATGGCTGAAGAAACTACCACAGCCCTTCTCTGCTATGCTCAATACGCCCTTGACAACGGCAAAGGACTTACTGCCGAGGATGAGCTTTTGATCAAGGAGGAAATGTCCAACATGGAGGACACCGCCGAGGTTCTCGGCATGACCTTTGAGGATTATCTCTCCCGCAACTACGGCAAGGGCATCAAGCCCCAGGACGTAAAGGCTGTTCTTGAGCTTATGTGCCTTTCCAACAACGGCTCCGCACACATGCTTGAGACCCTCACTCCCACTGACAGCGAGATCGATGCCTACTACGACACCAACACCAATGCCCTCAAGAAAGCTGACTATTATTTCTTCGTTCTCGGCATTTCAGGCAAGGATGTGCTTTCCGAAGAAATGGAAAAGTATTTCTCAGAAAAAGCCGAGGACATCAGCCGCTCCTCCTCTGCCGAGGAATTCAAATCCAAGGTCTCTGCTTACCTCACCGAATACAACGCTTCCCTTAAGGACGGCGACGAAAAAAAGCTCACCTCTTCTCAGCTTGAGGAATACATCAAGTCCGAGCTGAATTCCATGGTTTATATGAACGATGTTTATTCCGATTCCATTCCCGTTGACAAGTGGATCTTTGATGACTCGAGAGTGGCCGGGGACACCTATGTAAACCACGAGGACGGCTACGGCACCTACGGCGTTGCCTATATCATCAAGCCCGTTTATATTGACGCCGAGTGGCGCGATCTTGCCAAAAACAATATCCTCAGCGAAAGAACCGCAAAGCTTATCGATGAGCTTAAATCCGAAAAGCCCGTTAACCTTGATAAGCTGGTGAGATCCATTGCTCCCCTGCAATAAATATACCTGATTGGTGACAAAAATGAACGACTTCAATATTAATCCCGATTATAAAAAATACAGGCAAAAGCAGAAAAATAAGGCAGCAAAATTACATAAGCTTAAGGTTTTTGCCACGGTTTTCAGCTTGATCCTTATCGCCGCTTCCGTCATCTCCGTTCTCGCAGTCAGCGGAGCTTTCCAAAAGCCCAAGGATCCCGCTGCCTCGGAAAATCCCACTGCCCTGCCCGTCGGTACGGAAACTGCCACCTCAACTGCCCCCCCTCAAACCACGAAAAAGGGCGTTACCGTTTTCATCGATGCAGGCCACGGCTACCATAACCCCGACAAAAGCTTTAACGAGGGAATCGGCAACGGTTCCCCCTACTACGATATCAGCGGCGGTAAAACCGAAAGCGACTTCACCCTTGAACTTGCTTTGAAGCTCCGCGATATCCTTAAGGAAAACGGCTACGACGTCATTATGTTCCGCGAGGACGTTATCTCCGCTTCCATAAATGACGCCTACTCCTCCTCCGTTGCCAACAAAAGATTTGCCGACGTGTTTATCTCCATTCACGGCAGATCAGGTATGCCAACCCAGCGCGGTGCTTCCATTATCTACTCTAATAACCACCGGAATGCCGACGCCTGTCAGAAGCTCGCCGCTTCCGTTGCCTCAGCTATCGATAAAACTTCCGGCACTGTCTCCAAAAATAAGGTGGATCTCCAAACCCGCGATCTCGCCGTTTGTACCGAGACCAATATGCCCGCCATCGAAATCGAAGCCCTCTGCCTCTCCAATGAGCAGGACTCCAAGCTGGCTGTCTCCGACTCTTGGCAGCAACGCTTCGCCGAGGCTCTTGCCGCAGGTATAATGGCTGAATTTCCACTGTAGTTATTATTATTATTATTTTTATTATGGGGTTTCACCCCATACCCCACCAAAGAAACTTTTTGAAAAAAGTCTCTTTGGAAACTTCAAAAACTTCTAAAAAGGATTATAATAAAAAGTGCCTCCTTGATGCTTGGTCAATTGGGGCACTTTTTTCAACGGGAAATGTCAAATAAAACATTCCTTTTATTAAAGTTTTTTGATCCAAACTTTTTTACAAAAAAGTTTGGTGGGGCATGGGGTGAAACCCCATAATAAACCAGCAGGGGCATGGGGTGAAACCCCATAATAAAAATAAAACAATAATAATTATTCAAGGTGGAAATTGTCGGTAGTTTTAAGGCAGCGGACATTACTGTCGAATCTGCCGAAGAGACCTGAAAGGTGAGTTACCAGCACCCAATGGGTTTTACGGGAGCTAAGGTAACGCAGGACGTGATAAAGGCCCTCGGCGCCCTCGGAATAGGCAGTGGTCTGGAAGGTTTCGTTAAAGAGAATGAGGGCATTTTCGTCGGATCGATCCACGAGGGAAGCGATCTCACGCACCTCCTGCTCAAAGCGTCCTGCCTCATTTCCCTCCTCAAATTCCTTTTCGGAGGCGGCAAATTGGGTAAATATACCGCTTCTGATTCCTATTTTAGCTTTTTTTGCAGTTACGGGGAAGCCTGCCTGAGCAAACAGCTGAGCCGTACCGATGGATCTGAGGTACACGGTCTTACCTGTGTTATTCTTTCCAAAAACCAAAATTCCGTCATTATCACCGCCAATGAAGGCATCATTGGGAACAACGCCTTCCATGCTTGTATACAGGGCGGACAGGTAGGTATCGTAAAGATCCTCGCACTGAAAGATAGGTTCTTCCACAAGCTCGGGGAAAACATAGGGCACTCGTTTTTCGTCCAAGAACATCAAAAACTTCAGTCCTGCCTTATAGAACAGCATTTCTTCTCTGATGTCTCCGAACTCCTCAAAAACCGAGGCTACGATGTAATCGAGGATCTTTGCAGGTTCAGAAAAGGCGGCATACATTACGGAATTTCCGAAAGGAAGGGAAATTCCCACAAGCTTTTGCTTCAAGAATTTACCTTCGTCGGCATTTTTATCCTTCTTTTTGCCAAGACCGAAAAATCCGCCAGAGGTCTTTTGAATCTCCCGTTCCTCGTTACAGGAAACGAGCCTTGAAACATAAATATTTCCGTCGCGGTCGATGGACATACAGCTTTCCACGGACTCAATATCGGGGATCTGGGTGAAATATGTACAGATCTGCCAAAGCTCCGAGTATGCATTACAGTTTACGATCTCGGCAACTCTGTCTTTCAGGGAAACAAAGCCATCGGAGACTATATTTTTTGCGTCCAAAAACTCGTAAAGCTCCTTTAAGATCTCAAGGGTCTTTTTCACGGTAATTGCGGTCATTTCAAGGGCTTGACGGGTATTGGCAAAGGACACCTCCTCGTCATTGGCTTTGGCTGAAAATCGGTATTTTCGCTCCCTTTCGTTATATCTTCCGATATCGTAGAACTTGCCGAGAATATCGTAAAGATCGTAGTACATATCCTTATTGTTCATAAGGTCCGTAAGGATCTGACGTCTGTAAATTATATTTTCCTTTATTGTCAGGGGGGACGAAGCGATCTTCAAAAAATACCGCTGTGCCTTTACATCGGAGCAGGAGATATCCATGGTTCTGTCCAGGGAAAGGTTATACACCGTATTTTCGGGAGTACGTGTTTCCGGCTCGGGAATTTTATACAGCAACGAGATTTTTGTCATGCTCCCATACCCCCTTTGTATTCAGCGATCCTTCTGTCAATGGAATCCTTGTCAAGATTATATTTTTTCAGTATATCGTTTGCAAATGATGAATTGATGCCGCCGTTCTTCATGACGATCTTATAAAGACGCTTGTTGTCGTCCTTTTCGTCCACAAGAGTGCCGAGCATTGTAAAGCCCTCCTTGGATACCTCATGGAAATGGGTTACAAAAAGTCCAAAGGCGCCCATCTTTTTGATGCTTCTTGCAGTTTGAAGAGTCAGCTCACAGCCCTTTACATCGTCAGTTCCCGAGAATGTTTCGTTGAACATGAGGAAGCTGTCCTTGGTGGACTCCTCCAGCATTTCGCTGATCCTTTTTTGCTCCTCCACAAGTCTTCCCGTATCCCAAAAACGCTCATCAGCAGGAAAATGCGTGATGACCCTGTCAAAGGAATATATCTCCGCCGACCTTGCAAATACGGGTGCGCCGCATAGGGACAGCACAAGATTTATGGCAACTGTACGCAGATATGTGGTCTTGCCGCCGCCGTTTGCTCCTGTAAGGAAGCAAAATCCGCAATCACCCTCAAAGGTAATGTCGTTTGGCACAATGGTCTCCGTCTTTTTATAAAGCAAGGAGATATCATAAGCTTCCCTTGCAACAAATTTCTTTGTTGCGCTGTTTACAGGATAGCAGAAAGGTATATTGTTTGCCTCGCCCCTTTTCACAAGCTCGTTTAGCTCGAGATAAAAATCGATCTCCTTTTTATTGGAAAACAGCTCCTTTGTTGGAAGGGACGAATACTTTTCCATCAGCTTTCCAAGATAGTGGAAGATCTTGGGGAAAAGCCTTTCAAGCGCCTCCGCTGTGGCAACATCAAGCTTCAGAGTCATTCTTGATGCCTTGGGCGGCGCGATCTTAAGCTCATCACTGATTGCCAAAAGCTTGTCAACAAAATTGTCGTTGTTTTCATCCTTAATCAGTGAAAAGCCCGTGTTGTCAAGCCTCATGTTGACATATCCCATGGAGTCGATATACCTGTTGGCAGTCTCAATGTCCTCCCGAAGCTCCTCAATGAAGTCCCTTTGGGTGACGCTCCAATATTTACGCGCCGCCTCAATTATGACTCCTCCGCCTTCAAGGGCGCACAGCTTATCAACGCACAGGACAAAATTATTCAGAACCTTTACATTTTTAAAGCATTTCACAGCTTTTGTCGGTGCCATTCGTCTCGACGTTACCGATGAATCAAGACTCACAAGAGAAAGCTTCAATGATATAATGTCACCGTAAAATTTATAGTCCTCTCGGATCTTTTTGAAGATCTCACCTCTGCCCTCCCTTTCCTTGTTGGTGGCAGGATACTGTAGAAAATTGGCAGCCCCTTCACTGATCAGCAGGGTTATCCGGGAGTCATCCAGGGTCGAGATGCTGATTGAAGGGTCGTCATATCTCGGACTGTCCAAAAAATATAATGACGGTACTTCCATATTTTTGTCCTTTCTTATGCTTCTTTATAATATTTTGCCGTGTATCACGTTTCGGTATGTCGATTTGGAGCTTGTAGAGCCGATAATCAATATCACTTAAATTCGGGGAATTTCTGCGCCCAATTTACCGCAAGGTCAATCCAACCCTCAACATAGGGCATTACATGGGACTCATATCCCGACCATGTCTCCTTGTTGCAAAGGGCAAGTCCGTGGTTTCCGTTGGGATATACATGCACCTCGAAGGGCACCTTGTTCTTCTTGAGGGCAAGGGCGTATATCAGGCTGTTTTCCGAGGGAACGCACATGTCATTGGCTGTATGCCAGATAAATGCGGGGGGTGTTGTGGGCTTTACATGCTTTTGCAGCGAGAACATCTCGATGTCCTCCTCTGTCAGCACACTGTGACCGCTGACGTTCTGTATGGATCCCACATGGGCATACTCGCCTGCGTCGATTACAGGATAGCAAAGCATCACTCCGTCAGGGCGGCACAGCTCTCTCTCTCTTCCCACTCTTGCCTCAATTTCGGGAATATCGTATAAGGTTGCCGAGGAACACGCAAGGTGAGCCCCTGCTGAAAAGCCTATGACAAATATTCTGTCCTCAATTACTCTGTATTTTTCCGAATTGGTTCTTATATGCTTTATTGTGAGGAGAAGCTCACACAGGGGATTGAAGCCTGCAGCCTCACTTCCCACTGAATATCTGAGAATGAAGGTATTGAAGCCCTCAGCAAAAAACTTCAATGCAATGGGCTCCGCCTCTCTTTCCGACAAAAAGCCATAGCCTCCCCCGGGGCACACGATCACTGCCTTGCGCTTTCCGATTCCAAGCTCGTCGTAGTCTCCGTGTATGAATGTCTCCACAACGACTCTGTCTTCCACTGTGAATTTTCCGTATTCCATTATATTTTCCTCCGAAAATAAATCAAGGAGATGCCTTTTTTAAAGCATCCCCTTAACTTTTATGATATTTGTTCCGGGAATTAATTACTTTAAATCCCTATACTTATTATTTGTATGTTGCAAGGAAGAATGTGTTGTACTGTCCTGCAGGTGAATATGTAT
>SVUF01000100.1 GCA_015063395.1 Oscillospiraceae bacterium | reverse complement strand
GTCATTCGCGATGTACGCACAAAATCCGTTCCGTCGCGGTTCGTATCTACGTTAAAAAGATTTTGCAATAAGGAATACGGCGTGAATATGGGTATTGGCTTTTCAATTTAAAATGAGCTCGGTAAAGATACATCCAAATAAAAAGAGCACCCCGACAGACCAATAAAAATCTGTTGGGGTTGATTATTTGTTTCCTGCGGAACTATTTTTATTTGTAGGGGAGACCTGTGGTCTCCCGCGGGCGAACAAAGTTCGCCCCTACCGTTCATTATTTAATTTCTCCGCTAAGGGCATCACGCCTTTTCCACAGCCTTTTTGTTATTTTAGGACTGATGACATCAATACTTTTTGCTTCCGCCCTTTATGTAATATACAAGTCCGATTACCCCAACAGCAATTATCACTGCAATTGATACCCACAGCACAGCGCCGTTTTTATTATTATCTTTTTCATCAGTGTTATCTGTATCGTCTTTATTATTGGTATTTTCGTCCTTTTCTTCAGTGGTATCAGCAGGGATCGTCTCAGTTGCCGCGGAACTATCATCAGTTTCGGGTATTTCCGTAGGCATCTCTGTAACCGTACCTGCAGGGATCGTGGTTTCGGGCAGCACCGTGGGCTTCTCTCCTTCGATCATATAATCATAGCACTCACGGTAATATGTATAACCTCCCTGTCCTTCGCCAACTCCATTCAATGAATAATAGTTTTCTTCCACTGCTATGGCGCAAAGAGTGAATTCGGACACAGGCATGAAGTATACTTCAAAATTTTCTGTCCATGTGGAAGGAGTATATAAAACATAATCTCCCATTTCGCTTTCAATGTAAACGATAAGCACCCTTCCGCTTTCCTCAAAGAAATGTACCCCATGGATCTCTACTTCCTTTTCAAACAGCTTTTCGGGGCTCGTTGCATAATCATACATCTTCATGAAAATATCCTTACTGTATGAAAGCTCGGTTTCAGTGCGGTCATTTCCCGAAAAAGCGTATTCTATTACATCTCCCGATTCCTTTATTACATAGTATTTTTGTTTATAGGATATATCGTAGAAGCCCTCAACATCAATTCCGCGTGAAAACATCTGACAATAGTTTGAAAGATGGGATGATATGACCGTATCACCGTCGCTCACTCCAAGTTCATCCTTTACAGATTCATCAACATCAAGGGAATCCTTCCCTGACTTCTTCATTTCAATGATTTCATCAAGGGACTTCTTATAGTCCTCGTTCAGCTTACCGTAATTACTGTAAACAAAGGACGTGAAGTTTATTAAATCAAGAGGATATGCTTCCTTGTATTTGTCATAACACTCCTTAAACAAGGGAAGTTCCTCTATGGGAAACACGGCCATTCCTTTTCTTGCAAAATGGTATACCGAAGCATAAGCACCCTTTTCTGTAAGGAACACTCCTACAAAACCATATTCCTTATCCCACAAATATACCTTACCCTTGGCTTCAATATTTTCACCGTCATATTTGATCCCCATGGGGTATTTTTCAAAAAAGCTTGCGATGGGCAAAAGATATACATAGTCAGGGACTTCGTCCAAGGTTTCATATGCCGAATTTGCAACGAGGCAGTCACTTTCATCAAGTACAATATATTTCAGCTTTCCTTCCTTTTCAGCATCGGTTACCGTCTTTATTATATCCCCGTTTCCCTCAGAAATCCCCTCATAAGCAAGGATTATCTTTTTATCCCTCTCTGAAAAACCGTCATAAAGTCCGTTTTTGAAGCTATTAATATTTGAAGATATAAGCTCGATTACGTCATCATAATCCTCAACGGTAACATCTTTTCCCTGAAGTGATTGTTCATCTGCTTTTTCAAAGGGGTATATACCGCTTATATAATCCAGAAAGGCGAAGGCTGATTTGATTGGCTTTTTGTAGTCCAAATAGCTCTCGTAAAGCTCCAAAAATTCCTCCCATGTATAGCAAGGTCCGGAATATCCAAGCTTGACCCAATCGGTACCTTCTTTAGTAAAGTAAATATCAAATTCCAAGGAAGAGTCAAATGTAGCAAAAACGATCATGTCAGAAACAGTATAGTCACTTCCTCTGAAGGAAACTTTTCTGCCAACGCTTTCTTTATATCTATTGTAGATATTCTTATAAACCCAGCCACTATTGTCAGCGCTTACATATATCTTCCGCTGATCGTCCTCCGCCTTTTTTACAATATCATATAAGGAAAGCTCCAGGGGCTTCTTGTTCAGAGCCGAGGACAACACACTAAGCTCGTAGACAACAACCAGATCCTCCGTTGCTTCTTCCGCCTTGCGATATTCCTCCATGCCCCGATCCCGAAGCTCGATGATCCTTTCTCTGTCAATTGTATCTCCAAAGCTGATAATTCCAAGCATCAAAGTCAAAGAAAATAAAATGCATATTACAGAAATTACAGTTTTTCTCATGATCATTCCTCCAATTTGTATTAATTTACAATTTAATTATAAACAATAATGGAATTTTTGTCAATATATTTCGTCATTTTTTTTAAAACACAATAAATATTTTCGCCTTTCAATGTATATTATCACCAAATATATAATATCGCCATGTTCACCAAAGCCTTCATTTACGCACTGAGTGCGAGACTTTGCCGCACCAAAGCCGATGCGGAAGGATTGCGTTACAGCGAAAGATACTATATTTTCGGGAGGAGCAATTTCCTGTAAAGTGAAAAACCGATATGGATTTGTGTCCATATCGGCTCTTTTATATTGCGCCACCGCTTTGGGCAGTAAGCAAGTTTTCTTTCACTGAATACTTTATGATATGCTAATCAGCTTTATTCCTCCAAGGATTCCTTCTCGCGAAGCATGTTAAGCTCCTTGAGGAATGTTTCAACATCCTTGAATTCGCGGTAAACAGAAGCAAATCTGACATAGGAAACCTCATCAAGACTTCTCAGCTTTTCCATAACCATTGTTCCGATGTCCATTGTATGAACCTCGCTGACCATGGAGTTTATAAGATCGTTTTCGATCTCTGTGGCAATTGCATTTATGTCGCTGTGTGTTACAGGTCTTTTGTAGCATGACTTGATAAGCCCTGTGATTATCTTGTTTCTGTCAAACATTTCCCTTGTTCCGTCTTTTTTGATCACAATGAGGGGCAAGGTCTCCACACACTCATATGTTGTAAATCTTCTTTTGCAGGAACAGCATTCCCTTCTTCTTCTGATGCTTGAATTTTCAGTTGGTCTTGAATCTATAACCGTACTTTTTGTATATCCGCAGTTGGGACATTTCATATCCATCACCCTCCATATATTAAATCAATCATCAATTCCCGTAAATTCTAACACACAATTTTATAATTGTAAAGAGAATATTTATTTTTTAATAATAAATTTCATAAAAAATAACAAATTGTTCTTATTTTTTTAAAAAACCTCTTGATTTTGTTGTTATACTATGGTATACTATTTTGGTAACAAATTTGACAAAACTACTTTTAAGGAGATAAAACCAATGGAAAACAAGAAATTTGTGTACAAGTTTTCTGAAGGAAACGGAAATATGAGAGAGCTCCTTGGCGGTAAGGGCGCAAACCTTGCCGAAATGACAAAGCTCGGTCTTCCTGTACCTCAGGGCTTTACAATTACTACAGAGGCTTGTACTCAGTACTACGAGGACGGCAAGCAGATCAATGCAGAGATCGAAGCTGAGATTCTGGAAAACATCGACATGCTTGAAAAGCTTGTTGGCAAGAAATTCGGTGATGCCGAAAATCCCCTTCTCGTTTCTGTTCGTTCAGGCGCAAGAGCTTCCATGCCCGGTATGATGGACACTATCCTCAACCTCGGTCTCAACGAGCAGGTTGTTGAGGTGCTTGCAAAGAAATCCGGCAATCCCAGATGGGCTTATGACTGCTACAGAAGATTCATTCAGATGTATTCCGACGTTGTTATGGAGGTTGGAAAGAAATACTTTGAGGAGCTCATCGACAAGATGAAGAAGGAGCGCGGTGTTAAGCTTGATGTTGACCTCACCGCTGACGACCTCAAGATGCTTGCTGAACAGTTCAAGGGCGAATATAAGGCGAAGATCGGCAAGGACTTCCCCTCCGACCCCAAGGAACAGCTTATGGGCGCAATCAAGGCAGTATTCCGTTCATGGGACAACCCCAGAGCAAACGTATACCGCCGCGACAACGATATTCCTTATTCATGGGGTACTGCTGTAAACGTACAAATGATGGCATTCGGTAATATGGGTGACGACTGCGGTACAGGCGTTGCATTTACCCGTGACCCCGCTACAGGCGAAAAGAAGCTTATGGGTGAGTTCCTCACCAATGCACAGGGCGAAGACGTTGTTGCAGGTGTTCGTACTCCCATGCCCATTGCTCAAATGGCTGAAAAATTCCCCCGCGCATACGAGCAGTTCCGTAATGTATGCGAAATACTTGAAAATCACTATCACGATATGCAGGATATGGAGTTTACAGTTGAAAACGAAAAGCTCTATATGCTCCAGACACGTAACGGTAAGAGAACCGCTCAGGCAGCTCTCCAGATCGCTGTTGACCTTGTTGCTGAAGGACACAAGACCAAGGCTGAGGCTATCAACATGATCGACCCCCGTAACCTTGATACACTTCTCCACCCTCAGTTTGACGCAAAGGCAATCAAAAAGGCAGAGCCCATGGGACGCGGTCTCGGTGCTTCTCCCGGCGCTGCTTGCGGTCAGATCGTATTCTCCGCAGAGGACGCAGAGGCTTGGAAGAACGACGGCAAGAAGGTAGTTCTTGTTCGTCTTGAAACATCTCCCGAGGATATCACAGGTATGAAGGCCTCCCAGGGTATTCTCACAGTTCGCGGCGGTATGACCTCCCACGCAGCAGTTGTTGCACGCGGTATGGGTAAGTGCTGTGTTTCCGGATGCGGCGACATCGCTATGGACGAGAAAAACAAGAAGTTTACTCTCAACGACAAAACATACGTTGAGGGCGACTATATCTCCATCGACGGCTCTACAGGAGCTATCTATGACGGTATCATTCCCACTGTTGATGCTGAAATTTCCGGCAACTTTGAAACAATCATGAACTGGGCTGATGAGTTCCGTACACTTAAGGTTCGTACAAATGCAGATACACCTGCAGATGCAAAGAAGGCTCGTGAGCTTGGCGCAGAGGGTATCGGACTTTGCCGTACAGAGCATATGTTCTTTGAGGCTGACAGAATTGCCGCTTTCCGTGAAATGATCTGCTCCAACACTGCAAAGGAAAGAGAAGCTGCTCTTGAAAAGATCCTTCCCTACCAGCAGTCCGACTTCGAAAAGATCTACGAGGCTCTTGAAGGAACTCCCGTTTGTATCCGTTTCCTTGATCCCCCTCTCCATGAGTTCGTTCCCACAACCGAAGAGGACATCGCGCTTCTTGCTAACTCACAGGGTAAGAAGGTTGAGGATATCAAGAGCATCATCGCTTCCCTCCATGAGTTCAACCCCATGATGGGTCACAGAGGATGCCGTCTTGCAGTGACATATCCCGAAATCGCAGCAATGCAGACAAAAGCAGTAATCCGCGCGGCAATCAATGTACAGAAGGCTCATGCTGATTGGAACCTCGTTCCCGAAATCATGATTCCTCTCGTTGGCGACGTTAAGGAGCTGAAGTACGTTAAGAGTGTTGTTGTTGAAACAGCGGACAAGGAAATCAAGGCTGCAGGAGTTGAGCTTAAGTATCAGGTTGGTACAATGATCGAAATTCCCCGTGCTTGTCTTACTGCTGACGAAATCGCGGCTAACGCTGACTTCTTCTGCTTCGGTACAAATGACCTTACTCAGATGACATACGGCTTCTCACGTGATGATGCAGGTAAGTTCCTTAGTGCTTACTATGATTCCAAGATTTTTGAGAGCGATCCCTTTGCAAAGCTTGACCAGACAGGTGTTGGTAAGCTGATGAATATGGCTATCACCCTCGGACGTCCTGTAAACAAGGATCTCCATATCGGTATCTGCGGAGAGCATGGCGGCGACCCCACATCAGTTGAGTTCTGCCACAAGCTCGGTCTTGACTATGTTTCCTGCTCACCCTTCCGTGTGCCGATTGCACGTCTTGCAGCAGCACAGGCTGCAATTAAAGACAGCAGGAACTAAGCAAAAACCCAGTAATATCAAGGGTTTTCAGGCTCTTAACTGCTGATTGCAAAACAATCAAATAATTGCTATTTTGAAGGCGTATCATCCCAAAAAGATGGTACGCCTTCTTTTTTTGTCTATTTTTATGTCGTGCAATTCCCCGTGAGTTGCACGGCATTTTTTTGTTTGGAGGTTCGCTATGAAAAACTTTTTTCAACTTTTTTTCAAAACTACGCATAAAAACCGTTTTCTCGTGCTCTACCCCTTGAGGAACAAAACCTCAAGCACCTTGACAACCGAATACACATTCAACAAGTACATTCCTGAACGGGGTTGAAAGCTCAGCCGAATGAAGGTACGCCAAGAACCACCTGCCCTTTGGGGTTATCACGGAAAGCAAGGTGGGTAGCGATTCCGAACTGTTCTGAAATATCCGATTGCTACGGATAAGGCGATGAAACGTGTCAGGGACAATGATACTTCTCTACGGAGCTGGCGGAGAACCCGGCAGAGGTGAAATTCCTATGAGTTCGGTTAGCAACTGAACGCTTGTTGATTTCCTTTTACGCATTTGGGGGAT
>SVUF01000099.1 GCA_015063395.1 Oscillospiraceae bacterium | reverse complement strand
TATCCTTTTGCCCAAATTTGTATTTTTTTCGTTCAAGGCTACGCCTTTCTCTCAAAAATACAAATTTATTATTCTATTGGTTTATCTGTTTTTTATGGGGTGTTGCACTTCATATTATAACATGCCCACCTCCCTCTCGGAGGGAGGCTTGAGTACGGCAAAGCCTCGTGGTTAGCAAAACAGGACGAGCGAAGCAAAGTCCCATATAGTGGCACAAACTAAAACAAAAATAAATCCCCAATTATTAAAGTTTTTTGATCCAAAGTTTTTTACAAAAAAGTTTGGTGGGGTTCGGGGCGAAGCCCTGAGAAAACAAAATACAAAAATAAAAAAATCCCCCAATTACAAAAGTTTTTGAGGGGGTGCAGGGGGAAGCTTTTTTAAAAAAGTTCCCCCTGCAATTATATCTAATCTTATATTCAATTATAATCTACTCAGGTCTTATCCTCAAAATCCGCGTTGTAGTATCCATCAGAATCTCCGCCCATATTGCCGGGGTTGCCTCCCATGTTACCGGGATTTCCGCCCATGCCTGTAGGATCGCCCTGTGCGCCGCTCTGTGCATAGAGCTTCTCGGAAAGCTTGTAGAATGCCTGCTGGAGAGCCTCTGTATCAGCCTTGATAGCCGCTGTATCAGTTCCCTTTACAGTTTCGCGAAGCTTATTGAGTGCCGCCTCAACATCTGCCTTATCCTCTGCAGATACCTTGTCGCCAACCTCTGCAAGAGTCTTTTCGCTCTGATAGATCATCTGGTCAGCATTGTTCTTGATCTCAACTGCCTCCTTCATTCTCTTGTCCTCTTCTGCGAACTTCTCCGCTTCCTTAACTGCGCGGTCGATATCCTCGCTGGACATATTTGTGGAGGATGTAATTGTGATATGCTGCTCTCTTCCTGTTCCCTTATCCTTTGCAGTTACGTTTACAATACCGTTTGCGTCGATATCAAATGTAACCTCAATCTGAGGTACTCCGCGGGGAGCTGCGGGAATTCCGTCAAGAATGAATCTTCCAAGAGTGGTGTTGCCTGCAGCCATTTCTCTTTCGCCCTGAAGAACATGGATCTCAACCTGTGTCTGATTGTTTGCAGCAGTTGAATAGATCTGGCTCTTCTTTACGGGAATTGTGGTATTTCTTTCGATGATCTTATTGAATACTCCGCCAAGTGTCTCAATTCCGAGGGAAAGGGGAGTTACATCAAGAAGAAGTACGTCCTTAACGTCTCCGCCAAGAACCGCGCCCTGTACTGCAGCACCAACCGCAACACATTCGTCAGGGTTGATTCCCTTGAAGGGCTCCTTGCCCATAAAGCTTCTTACTGCATCCTGAACTGCAGGAATTCTTGTTGATCCGCCGACAAGAAGAACCTTGTCAACATCTGCAGGACGGAGACCTGCGTCGGAAAGAACTCTCTTTGTAGGAGCCATTGTTGCTGCTACAAGGTCAGCTGTAAGCTCGTTGAACTTTGCTCTTGAAAGTGTACCGTCAAAGTGCTTGGGACCTGTTGCATCCGCTGTGATAAAGGGAAGGTTGATGTTTGCACTCTGCATTCCGGAAAGCTCGATCTTTGCCTTTTCAGCCGCTTCCTTAAGTCTCTGGAGAGCCATTTTGTCCTGACGAAGATCAATTCCGGAGTTTTCCTTCTTGAATTCCTCTGCGATCCAGTCAATAATTCTCTTGTCAAAGTCGTCACCGCCAAGACGGTTGTTACCCGCTGTTGCAAGAACCTCGAATACTCCGTCAGAGATCTCAAGCAAAGACACGTCAAATGTACCGCCGCCAAGGTCATAAACCATGATCTTCTGGTTGTTTTCCTTTTCAATACCGTATGCAAGAGCTGCCGCTGTAGGCTCGTTGATTATTCTGAGAACCTCAAGTCCTGCGATCTTTCCTGCGTCCTTTGTTGCCTGACGCTGTGCGTCAGAGAAATATGCAGGAACTGTAATTACCGCCTGTGTTACCTTTGTTCCGAGATATGCCTCTGCATCGCTCTTAAGCTTCTGAAGGATCATTGCGGAGATCTCCTGGGGAGTATAGTTCTTTCCGTCAATTGCCACCTTATATGAGCTTCCCATTTCTCTCTTGATTGACATGATTGTTCTGTCGGGGTTTGTAATGCCCTGACGCTTTGCAACCTGTCCAACCATTCTTTCGCCTGTCTTGGAAAATGCTACTACGGAAGGAGTTGTTCTTGCTCCTTCGGGATTTGTGATAACTACAGGCTCGCCGCCCTCGTATACCGCTACGCATGAGTTTGTTGTACCAAGGTCAATTCCAATAATCTTTGCCATAATTTTTTCCTCACTTTCTTTTTTTGCAAGAAAAACTTTTAAAAATCTTTCTTGCGCCCCTCAATGCATTTAAAATTGGGGGCTATTTTATTTTTATTGTTTTGTTTGTTAATGTTGTTAGTTTGCTACCTTTACCATTGCATATCTGATGACCTTTTCACCTTTTTTATACCCTTTTCGAAGGACTTCAACAATCTGTCCTTCTGCATATGAGTCATCTTCAACATGCATTACTGCATTATGGTAATTGGGATCGAAGGTCTCACATTTTATAACCTCAATTCCAAGACCCTCAAGACACTGCGAAAATTGAGTCAGCGTCATGCCAACCCCTTTGACAACGCTTTCGCTGTCAGTCTTATAAGCAAGAGCCATTTCCAAATTATCGATGACGGGAAGTATCGCAGACACAGTATCCGCCATGGAATCTCCGTATATTGCTTCCTTTTCACTCTGCGATCTGCGGCGGAAGTTTTCATATTCAGCAAGCATTCTCAAATACTTGTCATTTTGCTCTGCAAGGTCTGCGTTTGCCTTTTCAAGCTCTGCTTCAAGAGCTTTTACCTTTTCCTCAAGCTGTGCTATTTCCTTTTTGCACTTTTTGTCTTTTTTTGTTTCTTCCTTGACATCCTCGCAGGGTGTCTCTTCGGTTTCCTTCTTAATTTCTTCAGCCACCGTTTTGTCCTCCGTCTTCAATTTCTAATATTCTGCCCTCTATGCTGTCCGACAGATATCTTATTGTTGATATAACCTTTGAATAGTCCATTCTTGCAGGTCCTATTACTCCGATCGCTCCCACGACCTCTCCGTTCACCACGATCTTTTTGAACACCATCGATGAATTACGAAGCGCCGACATTGAGCTTTCCTTACCTATATATACGCTGACATCGTCCGAATTATCCGCTTCAGTTACAAGCTCAAAGAGCTCATCGTTGTTTTCCAGAAGTCCAAGCATTTCCCTAAGGGACTCGGTATCGGAATATTCCGGGTACTCAAGAAGTCTGTCAACTCCGTCAAAGCGAAGATCTCCGCCGCTCGCTGTTCCGGACACAAGCTCAAGAACATATCTTACAATGGGTGTTACAAGCGATGCATATCTTCCCATTTGGCTTTCCATTTCCATTATCACCGAAATAGTAAGCTCCTTTACGTCTCTTCCTGCTACATATACATTGAGCAGTGACTCAAGACGCATCAAAACAGCCTCGGGTATGTTTTCCTCGCAGTTCACAAATTTTGTTTTTGCCTGTGAATTGTCAAGGATCATTACAAGCAGGAACTTTTTCGGTTCAACAGGCGTTATCGAAAACCTCTTTACCGATGACCCTGACTGCCTTGGGCTCATAGCAATTGCAGTATAATTGGTCAAGTTTGAAACAACCTTTCCTGCTTCCTTTATTATTCTGTCAAGCTCCGCCGTTTTTTCCGTAAGAACACGGTTCAGCTCCATGATCTCGTTTGATGTAAGGCTATATTCCTGCATCAATGCGTCAACATAAAATCTGTAGCCAAGATCCGTTGGCACTCTGCCCGCTGAGGTGTGAGGCTGTACGAGATATCCCATTGCCTCAAGCTCCGCCATCTCATTTCTGATGGTTGCTGAGGAAAGCCCAAACCCTGCATTTCCCGTCAGCGCCTTTGATCCCACAGGCTCTCCGTTTTCAATGTGAGCATCGACCACCGCTTTAAGTATCGCTTTTTTTCTGTTTGACAGATCATTATACATTTTTACTTCCTACCTTTCTCACGGTGATCCTTTTGTTTTAGCACTCGGTTTGTTGAAGTGCTAATCACTATAATAAATTTACCACCAAATCCCCTGTTTGTCAAGGGTTTTTGAAAATAATATTGTGAATTTTTAGTGAACACGCAGTTTTAGTGCTAAATTATTTTGCCCAAAAGAGTAAAAATTAATACATTTCAGCACTCTTACATCAATAGAGCAAAGAAAACCAAAAAATGCTTCCGCTGACCCTCGGTCAACAGAAGCATTTTAATATCATATCTATTATCTCTCTATTTCAAAACATCATCACATTATCTGCGTCTTGGAGGCGCGGAATGAATGGATGTACCGTTGATGCTTTCAAAAGCCTCGGTTACAGCCTCATTAAATGTGGGATGAGGACGCATAACCTTCAGCATTTCCTCAACTGTAAGTCCGTTTGCAACAGCAGTTGAAAGCTCTGAAAGCATATCGGTAGCGCGTTCGCACATAAGTGTTGCGCCAAGAACCTTACCCGAATCCCCATCGGTAACAAGCTTGATAAATCCGCGTTCGCCGTCAGCAATTATCGTCTTGCCGTTGGAGTGCATCAGCACCTTGCCCGCCTTATAATTGATTCCCGCAGCCTTTGCCTCATCCTCGGTAATTCCGATTGCTGCAATTTCGGGAGAAGTATAAATACAGGAAGGAACAAGAGAGAGATCTATGTGGCACTCTCCGCCTGCAAGCTTGTCCGCAATATAAATTCCCTGTACAGAAGCAAGATGAGCAAGCTGAATTCTTGAGGAAACATCACCTATGGCATAAACTCCCTTCATTGATGTTGCGAAGTTGCCGTCAACGACAATTCTGCCGCGCTCGGTCTCAACCTCAACACCCTCTCCAAAAAGTCCTTCAGTATGAGGACGGCGTCCAATTGCAACGAGTACTCGCTGACCTACAGCTTCTCCGACCTTACCCTTTGCCTCATAACAGCAGGTCATTGTGCCATCATCATTTTTCTTGATTTCAGTAACCTTTGCTCCTGTATTGATCTTTACACCTCTCTTTTTGAGGATCATTGAGAGATTTTGAGAAATCTCTCTGTCAAGAGTGGGAAGCACTCTGTCCATGGCTTCAATTACAGTTACATCGGTTCCGAGTGCCGCATATACTGATGCAAACTCCATGCCGATTACGCCGCCGCCTATAATGATCAGCGAAGTATCAAACTGAACCTCACCGTCAAGCAGCTCGTCACTTGTAATTACTCCCTCAAGATCAAGACCCTTTATCGGAGGCTTTGCAGGTGTAGAGCCCGTAGCAATTACAATGTTTTCCGCTGTATATTCAGTGCCGTCAACCTCTACCTTTCCTTCACCTGTAATTACAGCCGCACCTCTTATAAGTGTGATTCCGTTGGCAGTGAAGAGAGATTCAACGCCCGTGCGGAGCTTGGTCACAACCCCTGCCTTGTATTCGTGTATCTTTCCAAAATCGAAGGATGCACCTTCAACATTTATTCCGTATTTTTCGCATTTTTTAAGCTCTTCATAAAGCTCTGCAGAATGAAGCAGTGCCTTTGTGGGTATACATCCTCTGTTGAGACATGTTCCGCCAACATCGCGCTTTTCAACAATTGCAGTTTTAAGCCCCTTGTGAGCTGCTTCTATGGCGCATACATATCCTCCGGGACCCGCTCCAATTACTATAAGATCAAATTCAGCCATGATTATTTCCTTTCTTTTTTGTGTTTTTATTGCAGGGGAGCTTTTTTGAAAAAAAGTTCCCATGCACCCCTCAAAAAACTTTTATAATTGAGATTTATTTTTTGTTTTTTGGGAACAATGATTAATTCTTTCTTCGTAGTAGGGGCGAACTGTGTTCGCCCGTTATAAAATACGTAAAACAAGCATTTTCGGACGACCGCAGGTCGTCCCTACGGGTAAATACGATTTAATTATTGTTTTTTCGGGAGGAGCAAGCCCCTCCCCTACGGGAATTCGCGATGTTAGCACAAAATCCGTAGGGACCGGCGTCCTCGACGGTCCGCAAAAAACAATTATCTTTCCCAAGTTTTCGGTAATACCGCGATGTTTGCACCGCACCACGCCTCCCCTGTGTAAGGGGAGGTGGCACGAGCCTTGGCGAGTGACGGAGGGATTGTTCAACAGTTAGAGTTGCCTTTAATACAATCCCTCAGTCACTTCGTGACCCAGCTCCCTGAAGGTGAATTGATGCGGAGCATCAAGAGAAGCCAGCCTGGGCTGTTACACAAGGGAGCCTTGCTCAACCGAGCTTTTGTCTGTTTTGGGTATAATATAAACCTAACTAAAACCCCATTAATAAAGTTTTTGAAAAGGGGTTCGGGGAGAAACCTTTTTTCAAAAAGTTTCTCCCCGAAAAACTAAATCCGAAAAAACTTAAAATTCGTACTTGAGTACGGGGGTACGTGCTGCTCTTACCTCATCAAGACGTCCGACAGGAGTATTGACAGGAGCATTGTGGAGAGCCTCGGCGTCCTCATAAGCAAGTTTATAAAGCTCACGGAACACCTCAACAGCCTCGTCCAGAGTCTCCTTGGATTCTGTTTCTGTAGGTTCGATCATGAGAGCCTCGTGAACGATAAGAGGGAAGTACATTGTGGGCGGGTGAATTCCGCGGTCAAGAAGTCCCTTTGCAATATCGAGAGCCGAAACACCTGTTTCGTGGTGGAGCTTATCAAGAGACATTACAAACTCGTGCATACA
>SVUF01000098.1 GCA_015063395.1 Oscillospiraceae bacterium | reverse complement strand
TTCCTGCAATTACAGGGCCTCTCCACACAACAGGAGTCTTTTCGTCCTCAAGAAGAAGATTTACGGACATAGCCTTAATTCCTGTTCTTGTTTCAGCAGGAAACATTCCGTTGTCATCTCCCTCAATACAACAGGTGGGCAATCCAAAAATACGAGGAATGGAAGGTCCTGTAATATCGGCATCAATGATCGCAGTCTTGAATCCGTTTCTTGCTGAATTAAGCGCCATCAATGAAGTAACGAGAGACTTTCCTACTCCACCCTTACCGCTGACAACTCCAATCACTTTTTTTACATTACTTGCTTTGTTTGCAGGAGCAAGCAGACTCTCCTTTGTTCTTGAAGAACAATTTGCAGAGCAAGTTGAACAATCATGAGTACAATTTTCTGTTGACATTTATAATTCACTTCTTTCATTTAATTTTATATCCTTTATAGTATACAATGTTTTATTAAAATTTTCAAGTCCTTTTTAATAAATTTATTGACTTTTAATAATTTTGATTTATACTGATAACAGTATATCATTACCTAAAGAAAGGATCCGTGTATGACAGCAAAAAAAGAAAGACTTCTTAATTTTATAATAATATTTTCCGCAGCTTTTACATTCCTTTGCTATTTCTTTTACCTT
The DNA here is from genome assembly GCA_015063395.1 of Oscillospiraceae bacterium. Taxonomy (GTDB): domain Bacteria; phylum Bacillota; class Clostridia; order Oscillospirales; family CAG-272; genus SIG714. The sequence goes on along the minus strand of SVUF01000098.1, from coordinate 6,230 downwards.
CTTGGCGGAACAGTGCTTTCAGATTCCGGAGGACTGTTTGTTGTGTTATTTGTATTTTTGGGCACAACCCTACCGATTATATTTTCAAAACAAATCAAGAAAATACTAAAAAAGGCCTATCCGATTTTAAAAATGATATACTGCGCAGGGCTTTGTCTTTATATGATATGCTTTTTGATTTTCACAGGAGTTATTGTATTTCACAACAACACCCCAATAACCTTTGACAGCCGCCAAACCGTCCTTATAGTTTGCGGATCCAAAGCCTATGGATATACCCCCGGGGACATACTTGAATCAAGACTTGAAAAAGCCTATGAAATTCTATCCTCTGATTCACATGCCCTTTGCATTGTAAGTGGCGGACAGGGGGATGACGAAACAATTTCCGAAGCAGAATGCATGAGAGCATATCTTGTAAAACACGGTATTGATTCCTCTCGCATTATTTTGGAAGATAGATCCCGAAACACTGCTGAAAATATTAAGTATTCTATTGAGGTCATGAAAAACAACTCAATTCCGCTTGATTCAAATATTATTTGTGTTTCAAGTGATTTTCATACCCAAAGAGTTGCACTTGTTGCCGTTGACAACGGACTTGATATTCAATGCGCTTCTGCAGAATCACCTACAGCTATACGTTTTCTTTCTTGCCTTGTAAGAGAATTTATGTCATACATCAAATATTTTATTTTCAGATAATTTTTAAAACCTCCAATATTTTTTAAAAGCTGATTATTTTTATTAAAATCAATAAATAATATTTATAATAAAGCTTTAAAATATTTGGAGGTTTTATGATTCTCAAAAAAAGAAAAATTGTTCTCATAGGCTGTGGGCTTGTGGGAATCAGCTATGCTTATTCCCTTTTGATTACAGGGGATGCTGATGAGATCGCCATGATCGACACAGACAAAAAAAGACTGTCGGGAGAAATTGACGACCTTTGTCATGGGCTTCCCTTTGCCGCGAAAAACACGGAAATCTATATGGGCAGCTACCTTGACTGCAAAAATGCTGACATTGTTGTGATTACAGCCGGTGTTGCTCAAAAGCAGGGCGAAGGAAGAATCGCTCTTTTAAAAAGAAACCGAGAGGTTTTTTCAGAAATTATACCTCATATTATGTCCTCAGGCTTTACCGGGATCATGATAATTGCCACAAATCCCGTAGATCTTATGACCTCCTTTGCAAGAGAGCTTTCGGGACTTCCCTACACCAAGGTCATTGGTAGCGGAACTACAGTTGATACAGGTAGGTTGAAGTTTCTTTTAGGTGCTTACTATAACTTGGATCCAAAAAGCGTACATGCATATGTAATCGGTGAACACGGCGACAGTGAATTCGTACCTTGGTCATGCGCAAATATAGCCACAAAACCCATAAATGATATTTGTCGTGAAAATATTAAATACTCCCTTGAAGACATGTATTCAATTGAAGAGCGTGTACGTAAATCCGGAACGTCAATTATAAATTTCAAGGGTGCGACCTGTTATGGCATTGGAATGGCACTGAACAACATTACAAGAACAATTCTCTGTGATGAAAAAACAATTCTTACAACCTCCTGTATGCTTATGGGTGAATACGGCAGAAGCGGAGTATATATAGGTGTACCTGCAATCATAGGAAGTGAAGGCGTTTCTGAGATCATCGAGCTGAAGCTTACTGAAAATGAACGCCACAAGTTTTCAAGCTCCTGTGATTTTCTCATTGATATCAACAGAGCAGCCTCTGTTCATTGATCTATCATATCTTTTATAACTCCGTATGCCTTTTGATTATCAGGAGTTGCAAGAAAAAACACATAGTTTCCAATGGTATATACCTCTGCTGACGATATGTTTTTTTCGTAGTCCTCGGGAATGTAAATGTAAATTGACCTGTTCTTCATATAGTCAAGCCTCCGTCTGAGGAGCTTTTCAACGGTGTCCACGTCGGATTTTGCTCTGACCTTGAAAATGTGGATCTCACAACCGCTTTCGTCGTCAGCAAGCCTCACTGCATAATCACTCATAAGCTCAAGCTCCCACATGTGATCAAGCTTGACCCCATAATATATGATCCCCGCAAGCTCATTTGATAAATATGATCTGCTGAATTCCTTGGCGGATTTTTTATAGATATATCTGCAGACATGAAGCTCATTTCCAAAAGCCTCCTCAACTCCTTCCATTAGCTCCTCCGCTGTAGGTTGATTTACCTCTCCGCAAGAATAAAATACAGTTGAAATTATAATAATTATAGCAATAAATGAAAAAGCCCTCATAAATACCTCCGTTTTTTTTAATATATGTTTAAACGGAATTATTTATGAGGGATTCTATTACTTGCAATCCTCGGTTTTCTCATCAAGCTTTTCTTCAAGTATCCATGGATTTACAAGCATTTTTTTGAGAAGTCTGAATGCTCTTGCAAAATACAGTCCATCGCAGAATCTTTCATCAGTAACAACATTAAGCCCTGCTCTTTTGGAAATTACTATATTGTCGTCATCATCAACTATAGGAACCTTCTTCTCCTTACCGAGAGCGAAGAATATACCCGTTGTTCCAAATTCATATACATGGTGATAGATTGGATTGATTCCAAGGCTCTTCATATTTGTAATGAAAAACGATGTGTGAAACGGGCTTGCCTCAATTACCGCCTCGGGCAATGCATTGTGCTTGTCAAGGAAGATCAAAAAATTGACAACAAATCTTATAAGGAATCCGGGTATGGACATTATTGCTCCCGCAAGCTTATCTGTTTTATTTTTTTCCTTTGATTTGTTCTGTTCCTTTACAATTGCTTCATTGATCTTTTCATTAATCTCAAGAATGGTTTCTGTGCCTTCAAAAGCAAGCTTTATGGTTGTTCCGGCACTGTCATCACGCAATGTAGGATGAACTACAAAGCTAACCCAGATCTTGGGACGTGTGAAAATTTTTCCTCTGACAACAAATCTGTTGAGCTGGGGTTTTATTGCAATTACCCTTACCATAGCGGCTATAACCACTGACATATAGCTTACACTGATTCCATCCTGCTTTTTTTCGGAAATATATTTGTCAATTATTTCACAGTCAAATGTCTCCTCGAACATATTCATTGAATCTGTTCGAGTTTTCATTATGTAAGGGATTATTTTCTGAAACGGGTCAACATCATGAACCTGTCTGCCGTCTTTTCTTTTTCCAAACATAGTCAATAACCTCGCTTATTATGATTTGATTTATGTTGTTTCATATTTAATATCTTCATTTGCTTTTTTATTACAAGAATCGGCAGAGAATTTATTTCCCTGCCGATTTCCTTTAAGGTTATAATTTTACAATAATATAATTATGCCTTGTAAATTACATTTCCGTCACGGACGGTCATTGCTACAGAAAAATCTCCGTTGAGAACTGTAACACTTGCATTCTTGCCAACCTTGATTGAACCGAGCTTGTCATCTATTCCAAGGTTTGCGGCAGGGTTGATTGTAGCAAAATCAATGGCATCAGTAAAAGGAACTCCGCACTTAGTTACAACATTTTTAACTGCATCATTCATTTTAAGCACGCTTCCCGCAAGAGTACCATCCTTAAGTCTTGCTTCGCCGTTCTTAACAATTACAACCTGTCCGCCAAGCTCTGACTCTCCGTCGGGCATAGCCTTTGCTCTCATAGCATCTGTAACAAGTGTGACCTTGTTGTGAGGCTTTGATTTTACAACAAGCTTGATTGCAGGAACCGAAACATGAATTGTATCACAAATAAGCTCACAGTTAAGCTCATCGCGAAGCAGCGCAGTACCAACTGTTCCGATCTCACGGTGATGAAGCGCCTTCTGTGCGTTGAATGTATGTGTAATATTCTTTGCTCCGTTTTCAATAGCCTTATCAATCGCTGCATATGTAGCATCTGTATGACCAATGGAAGCAACTATATTTTTTGAGGAAAGATACTTTACAAGCTCTTCTGCGCCCTCAACCTCGGGAGCCATTGATACAAGCTTTATATTGTTTCCGCTTGCCTCTTCATATTTTGCAAAAACCTCAACAGACGGAGCTGCAACATATTCAAGGGGCTGCGCACCGATATGCTTAGTAGAAATGAAGGGACCTTCAAGATGAATACCGATTACCTCAGCGCCCTCTTCTCTTACTGTTGACTTATATTCCTTTACAGCCTCCATAGCCTTTGTAATATTTTCGGGAGACTGTGTCATTGTTGTTGCAAGGAATCCAACTGTTCCTTCCTTAGCTACTGCACATGCAATATTGGAAAGGTCCTTTACAGTTCCGTCCATTGCATCACTGCCTGCAGCGCCGTGAATGTGCTGATCGATGAATCCCGGAACGATTACTTGATTTTGATCTATCTCTGCAATAGCTTCAATATTTGAACAATCATCACCGATATAAGCGATCTTTCCATCTTCAAATCCAATGTTTGTTTTTACAATTCCCTGTCCTTCAACATAAACCTTTGCGTTCTTAAAGCCTTTCATTGTAATCACCTCATTAATTTTTGTAAGTTTTTATCAGTCAAGAACCATGTACTGATCTCTGTCAGGTCCTACGGATACATATTTGATCTTGCAATCAACAGCCTTTTCTACATATCTGATGTATTCCTGTGCCTTTTCGGGAAGCTCATCAAAGCTACGGCATCCTGAAACATCGGTGCACCATCCCTCAAGGTATTCATAAACGGGCTTTGCTCTCTTGAGTCTGTCTCCGCTTGGGAAGCTCTGTGTCTGAACACCGTCTATTTCATATGCAACGCATACGGGAATTTCCTTAAGATATGAAAGAACGTCAAGCTTTGTAAGAGCAAGCTCTGTTGCACCCTGAATCATTACACCGTAACGGGATGCAGGAATATCAAATCCTCCAACACGTCTCGGTCTTCCTGTTGCTGCGCCGTATTCTCCTCCTGCTTCACGAAGCTCGTGTCCCTTTTCACCAAAAAGCTCACATGTAAAGGGACCTTCGCCAACACAGCTTGAATATGCCTTCATGATACCAACAGTACAATCAAGTTTACATCCGGGAACACCTGCACCTACAGGAGCATATGCAGCAATAGTGGAAGAAGATGATGTATAAGGAACGATACCGAAATCTATGTCACGAAGAGCGCCAAGCTGAGCTTCGAACATGATCTTTTCGTTGTTCTTTGCAGCTGCGCCAAGGAACTCTGTTGTGTCACAAATGAATTCTCTGAAGAATCCGCCGTACTTCTCAAGCCACTCCATGCAACCGTCAAGAGTAACCTCTTCTGCATTATAACCGCCAACAACAGTGAGGTTCTTCCACTCAACAATTCCCTCAAGTCTGCTCTTCAAATAATTCATGTCAAGAAGATCGCCCATACGGAGTGCCTTCTTCATATATCTGTCAGAATATGATGGAGCAATTCCGCGTCTTGTTGAACCAAACTTTGCGTCGCCAAGTCTATCCTCTTCAAGACAGTCAAGAAGCTTGTGGTATGGCATACAAATTGTGGCTCTGTCGCTGATCTTAAGGTTAGCGGGTGTAATGTTGATTCCGCCTTCACGAAGTGTTTTCACCTCATTGTAAAGGTGTTCCACATCAATTACCATACCGGGTCCCATTACATTTACAGTATCGTCTCTCAGTATTCCCGAAGGAAGAAGGTTAAGAATGAACTTTCCCTTTTCGTTAACAACTGTATGACCTGCGTTGTTACCGCCCTGATATCTTACAACGATCTTGTATTCCTGTGAAAGAAGGTCAACCATTCTGCCCTTTCCTTCGTCTCCCCAGTTAATTCCTACTATTGCTGTCAACATAATCTAATATCTCCTTTATAAGAAATTATATTTTAAAAATAATATTTTTAACTAATTTGGATCAAACTCTGACCTCGGCGTTTACACCGAGCAGATGTGCATTTTTTTCAAGAACAGGCTTTACAAAGTTTTCAAGATACTTTTCTGTCTGGATCTCTGCAGCCCCTGTAAATGAATCCGTTGCAAGAATATTTTCGATTTCTTCCTTTGTAATATCAAACTCGGGATCTGAAGCTATTCTTTCAAGAAGAGTGTTGTCAAGTCCCTTTTCTTTAACATCATGAGCGCAATCAACAGAATGGCGTCTTATTGCTTCATGAAGCGTTTGACGGTCCTTACCCTTTCTTACGCAATACATAAGAATATTTTCCGTTGCCATAAATGGCATTTCTTCATCAAGGTGACGCTTCATCATTCCCGGATAGATCCTTCCGCCC
>SVUF01000097.1 GCA_015063395.1 Oscillospiraceae bacterium | reverse complement strand
GAGGGAGAGTGCGTAACAAGGAAGATACTACAACCCTAAAGTCACGCAGGCTCCTTCCGTCACGGCTACGCCGTGCCACCTCCCTCTCGGAGGAAGGCTTTTTGTTGATCCCATTATAACACAAATCGGCAGAGAAAATAATATCTCTGCCGAAATTTATGTGTATCCGTAGGGGAGACCTGCGGTCTCCCGCGGGCGAACACAGTTCGCCCCTACTTGAAAATGAGTTTTCTACAGCTCTTTTTTTGTTAAACTAAGTGTTGTTTTTGGGGAAGATCATTCTTCCGGAGGAATTGGTGCGAATATTGCTGTATAAACTATCAGTGATTCCTTGGCAATATCGCTTCTTGTAGCCTCGGTTACGCCGTCATCCCAATAGAGGAAGTAGTAACCTTCTTCGGCAACTGCTGTAACTGTTGTTGTTGAGGAGCCGATGAAGATTGTTTGAGTGAGTGCACCCTCGATCTTACCTCCGACTGTGGGGTTATAGATGACTGTGCATATTCTCTTTGGAACAAAGTTTGCGGTAATGTCCGCATTCATTGTGGCAGTGTCCGTTCTTTCGGGAGTTGTAACTCCGTCGCTCCATGAAACAAATTCATAGCCGTCGTCGGGAACAGCCACAACGGTTTCAAAGATCTCCCCTTCAAACAAGGTCTGGGTGAGAGTACCCGTAATTTTTCCGCCGATTGTTGGCAGGTAGTTTACTGTGTATTCGTTGAGAGCTTCAAAAATTGCGGTAACACTTATGTCTTCCGTAACAAGATCGCTTCTTTCTGCAGTGGTGATGCCGTCGCTCCATGAAACAAACTTAAATCCGCGGAGAGCAACTGCGGTAACCTTTTCTGTGTAGCAGTCAATGATCACGGTCTGATCGCTCTTTCCGCTGATGATTCCGCCCTCGCTTGTGAGGTATGTAACACCGAAGGTGGGCAATTTTTCAAATATTGCCGTAACCTCAATGCTTGATTTTGGAACATCGGTTCTTTCGGGAGTTGTAACTCCGTCGCTCCAGCCTATAAATTTGTAGCCTTCAAGAGCATGAGCCACAACCGTTGAGGCGCTTTCGCCCTCAAACACATGCTGAGTTGTCTGACCGCTGATGTATCCGCCCTCACCGCTGATCATATAAATGATCCTGTACTCATTGAGAGCCTCGAAAATGGCGGTAAATGTGCTGTCCTTTGTGGCGATGTCCTGTCTTTCGGTATTCACAAGACCATCGCTCCATGAAACGAATTTGTAGCCTCTGTCGGGAATTGCAACCACCTTTTCGCCTGCCATTCCTGCTTCAATACGCTGGTTCAGATATCCTTCAACAATTCCTCCCACTGAGGGCTTGTAAATGATATTGTAGATGGTGGAGCCTTCCTTGGCAAAATATGCTGTGACAGAAATGTTTTTGTTGGCAATATCAAGACGCTCGGCAGTGAGAACACCGTCGCTCCAGCAGTTGAATACATATCCCTCTGCGGGAATTGCCACAACTGCAGTGGCAGTCTCATTTTCTTCAAGTATCTGGAAGGTCTTTCCGCTGACACTTCCGCCAAGCCCTGATTTATACTCAAAGGTATAAGTTGTGCCCTCGTAAAGAGCAAAGTTTGCAATGACTGTAAGATCGGATTTTGCAAGATCCTGTCTTTCCTCTGTAAGAACGCCGTCGCTCCAGCCTACAAATTTATATCCGCTTTCGGGAACTGCAAATACAGGAGTACTGTAAAAGCCGGAGTCAACATATTGTGAAGCGCTTCCGAGGATCTTTCCTCCTGTTGCGGCAATATATTTGATCTTGTATTTCTTGAAAAGACCCTGTGAGTCCTTTTCAAAAAGTGCTGTAACTGTAAGATCGGATTTTACAACATCCTTTCTTTCGGCTGTTTTAACGCCGTCGGACCAACCGATGAACTTATAGCCCGAGGCCGCAACTGCTGTGACAGTTGAGGAGGAATGTCCGTGAGCAATGGACTGATCGGTCTTTCCATCAATATAGCCGCCCTCTGAGGTAATATATACCACACGATAAGGGTTATAAACATATCCGTCGTCCACAAGCTCGGGAGTGGAAGGATAGAGCAGGGGGTCAAAGAGATAGTAGTTTACACCGCTCTTAATGGAATCGTACCAAAGAGTATATTCGGAAAGCTGGCGGTCTGTAAGCTTAAATGTCTCCTTTTCGCTTCCGTTCACCACCCAGATCTCTTTCTTGTAGAAGGGGTCAACGTGGAACCAGCCGTCTCCGAAGTCAACAAGCGACCAATAGTATTTTTCAGTTGTTGAAATTCTTTGAACTGTAATTACATCATAGCCCATTCTTTCAAGAACGGCTTTTGTCATGCAGGCAACGGTAAATGAGTCGCCGTAGTTGTTGACAAAACCGTAATATGCTTCTCTTTCAGGGGTATTGTTCTTGTCAGAGGTTCCGTTGAAGTTCATGTTTTCGTTTTTGAGGATCTTGTTGAATATTGCGTAGATCCTCTGTTCTCTTGTCATGCCTGCTTCAGTTGCCTCTTCAATGATCTTGTCGAGAACAGAATTGATCTCGGAGCTTGAAAGATCAGCATGTTCAACCTTTACACTGAGTGTCGCGCTGGAGGATTTGCCCGTGCTGTCCGTTGCGGTAATGAATATATTGTAGGTGCCGGGCAGATAAATGTTGAGAGTTGATGTGTCAACTGAAACCTTCTGTGTGTTAGAGATGTCCAGCTCTCCGTCCTTGTCGTCAAAGATCTTGATACATTCCTTGAAGTTAACCGTCTGTCCAACACGGATCACAAGATCCTTGGGGACTGTGATGATGGGGGCTGTATTGTCGTGTTTACTGTCAAAGGCGGTAACCTTGACAACAATGGTGGCAACATTGAAGCCTTCGTCCTTTGCAACGATCTCAAGATTATAGATACCCGCTGTGGTGATGCTGTAGTCATAGGCATAGGAGAATGTAACCTCGGTGGCATCGACAAATTCAGCGATCCAATCTTCAGGAGCGGGAAGCTCCTCGTTGATGTCATAAACACCGCCTGTTATGGGTGTAACCTTTGGTGCAACAGTATCCTTCGCCTTGAATTTTGCGTAGTATGTCTCAAAGCTGTCGCTGTAGGAGATCTTCAAGGGGATCTTATAGTCACCCGGGTGCTTTATATCATTTATAAAGGAATTGTCAAGGAAGGTAAAGCTGCTGATGCCGCCTGTAAAATCGGAAATGTCGGGGAAAGCCGTACCAAGCTCCCATTCCGGAATGTTGAGGACCTCTTCAACATAAACAAGAGAGTTTATAACTGTGGTGTTGCCGCCCTCGTCAGTAAGCTTGATGCTGACATTCTGTCTGCCTTTTACTGACATGTTGGGTGAGCGTTCAAAGGACACCTTCACCTTTGTAACGTCCTTGATGTTTTGAACCATGTCTGCCGCCACAGGTACGCTGTCAAGTCTGCAGAGAATATTCATGGGGCTTGCTGTTGGGGGAACGGTGTCCTCAACATTAAGCTTTACATTGTAGGTCATTCCGTCAACTAAAATTTTGATGGGATGCTCGCCTACCTCGAGAACCAAATTCTCAATGTCCACATCGTCCGCAAATTTAGCATGAAGACTGCTGTCAGTGACAAATACCGAGGGAGAAACGGGAGTACCTGCCTCGGTGGTGTAATAATAGATTATATTATCACTTGAGGGATTGCCTCCGCCGAAAATAAAAAACATGGCAAACGTAACACTTGCAAGGGCAACAGCCACAAGGGCAAGCACAAGCACCGTCTTTTTGCTGATACGTGATTTTTTAGAATTATTCTTTTTCATAGTATATAGATCTTCCTTCGCAATAGTACATAAATGGTGATGGTGAACCGTATGCAAGACTCCTCATTGCACAAGTATTCACCTTAACTGATTATAGCATCATCAGCGGTATTTGTCAATAATACATTTTTTAATAAATTATTGGTAAATTATTGACAAATATAAAAAATTGTGACATACTGAAATAAAAAGCAGCCAATACAGCATTAAAAAAACGGGAGGCGTAAAAATGGTAAAAAGATATTCAAAATTTGAAAAGGTTTCCATCAGAAAAATATCACCGAAGGGTTGGCTTGAAAAATACCTTCGCAATATGTATGAGGGCTTGACAGGCAATCTTGAGGTAGCGGGATATCCCTTCAATAAGGTTGGATGGGACAGATTTGATGTGGATACTACAAATATCAATGAAAACCCGGGATGGTGGGCATATGAGCAGACCGCCTATATGGTTGACGGTATGGAAAGAGCGGGACAGATCGCAGGCTTCAGAGGACTTACAAAAAAGGCTGAAAGAAGCTTTACATACACGCTTTTAAATGCTGATGAGGACGGATATATGGGTCCAAAGCTTTTGAAGGAATCTGACGGTTGGAACAGATGGCCCCATGTTGTATTTTTCAGAGCATTGCTTGCAAGATATTCTGCAACCGGTGACAGAGCGATAATCGAGGCTTTGCGCCGTCATTATTTGGGTCATGAACAGGATTACAGTAATTTCCGCGATGTAATGAACGTGGAGATCATGCTCCTTGTATACCTTGAAACAGGGGATGCGGCACTTCTTGACCTTGCTGAAAAATCCTTCAAGGAATACAACGAAAAGTGCAAGGATGACAACTGTGTAAAAGCACAGCTTTCCAACAAAAAGGCGTATGCTCACGGAGTAACATACAATGAGTATTCAAAGCTCGGTGCGCTTTTATATATATGCACGGGCAAAAAGGAATATCTGAGACCCTCGGTAAAGGCTTATAAAAAGATCGACAAATATCATATGCTTCCCGACGGTCTGCATTGCTCCAACGAGTTTCTTCTTGACAACAGCTACAGACAGGCACACGAAACATGTGATGTTACGGACTATACTTGGGCGCTGAATTATATGCTCATGGCAACGGGTAACGGAGAATATGCCGACAAGATCGAGAGATGTATACTCAATGCGGGTATCGGAGCGGTTGACGAAAAATTCAAGGCTCTGCAGTATTTCTCAACACTCAATCAGCTCGTTCTTGACAGAACATCCAACCACTGCGATTTTCTTCAGGGCGACAAGTGGCTTTCCTACAGACCAAATCCGGGAACTGAGTGCTGTGCAGGTAACGTAAACAGATTTTTCCCCAACTATTGTGCGGCAATGTGGTTCCGCAAGGGAAGAAGCACCGTATATTCAGCGCTTTTCGGAGCATCTGAATACAAGCACAATAAGGATGTAAAAATAAAGCAGATAACTGATTTTCCCTTTTCCGATGAGATCAAGTATGAGTTTGACATGAAGGCTCCCAAGAAGCTTAAATTCAATGTAAGAATTCCTGCATGGGCAGTTGGGGCTGAAATATATGTAAACGGAGATAAGCAGGAGCTTTTGGTGAAGAACGGATTTGCCCTTGTAGAAAGAGAATTTGCAAATGGCGATGTTGTCACCGTAAATCTTCCCTCGGAGCTTAAGGTCGTTGAAAACCGTGACGAAGTATATGTGGAGAAGGGACCTCTTCTTTATACATACGGTATGGTGGGAGACAGACAGATCGACAAGAGCGAGAAGAACAGCTCAAAGAAGTTTCCTGCATATAATATGTACCCCGACAAAAAGTGGAACTACGGTCTTTGCACCGATGAGGAATCACTGAAGGAGATAAAGATCATCAGATCGGAAATGAGCGACAGTCCATTTGAGGTAGGAAGCGCTCCCATAAAGATCGAGGTCAGCGTAAGAGAGCTGAAGGATTGGGACTTTGAGCATAAGAATGTGATCCACCCCGTATATAATCTGTATACACGTCCTTGGAACCGCGAGACCAAAAAGGGAAAGTATACCTTCACACCAAAGCTTCCCACAGATGAATTTGTAAAGAAGCACGGAGTTGGCGAAAAGGAAAAAATCCTTCTTGTACCCTACGGCGCGGGAAAGGTCAGACTTACCGTGTTTAAAAATATTAAATGATTAGTTACATATAAGAAAGAAAAGCCGTATTGACAAAACAGCGAAAGTTTGATATAATATACACAATAAAATAAAAAGCTAAGGAGAAAGCTATGAAAATGAAAAGAATAATCGCACTTCTCATGATCCTGATGTTAGCCCTTCCCCTTGTTGCTTGTCAGACCACAGAGGATCCTACAGCAACACCTACAGCAGGAACAACCACACCTGAAGGCACAACAGCCACAAAAGCACCCGAAACAACCGAAGAGGTTGTATACGACCTTCCTCTCAAGGCAGGTACATACGAGATCACTCACGTGTCATCCGGCAAGAAGATCGAGACCGACAAGTACGGTAAGCTTGCAGCAGGAGATGACGTACAGTATTCAGTAGTATCTGTTGACTGGGTTACAAATAAGGACAAGGCATTCTACAGAATCGGTCTTTTCGGCATCGAGCAGAAGAAGCACAATGATTCAAATGTAGTATTTGACAATATTGAGGTTGTAAACTGTCTTGCAGTTGACAGACTCAAGGACAAGTCCGACATAAAGCAGGATTATGATTCACTTACAAACACAAAGGAAATGTGGAAGCTTTATCCCAACGAGGACGGTACCTTTACAATTGCTCCCGCACTCAGAGCAACAAAGTCACGTATTACAGTAATTGACGGCGTGATCAAGCTTGTTGACGTTGATGAAAACACAAATCTTGATGATTGCAAGTGGACATTTACAAGCAAGTCCAAGGACAACCCCATTTACTACGAATGTGTAAGTGAAAAGGGTAATGCAATTGTAAGAGTTCCTCTTGACGTATTTGATCAGAAGAACTACGACGGACCTGTATTCGACAAGGAAACAGGAAAGCTTGAAAGCTATATTCCCACAGCGAATACAATTCAGAAGTATGCGGATA
>SVUF01000096.1 GCA_015063395.1 Oscillospiraceae bacterium | reverse complement strand
CGCCAACCCCCACGCCAACTCCCACACCAACACCAACTCCCACTCCTGAGCCCACCGACTCCCTCGTGGATCCGCCTGTAACTCCCGAAGTTAGCAAAACTCCCGAGGATACCGACACACCCCCAACGGAAACACCCGTCATAACGGCTCAGCCAACCGACACAGTCATTCCGCCCGACGATCCGATTGACGACACAATTCAGAAAAATGAGATTCTCGTAAGATTAGCTATAATCTTCGGCATTGGACTCATCGTTCTGGCATTCCTGTTGGTGCTGCCCCTGTTTTTTAAGGGTAAAAAATAATTAACGATTAAAAAATCAGTTTTCTATATTTCATTTCGGCAGAGAAATTTTTCTCTGCCGATTTGTCTTGCTCCTTTTTCAAATCTCTGTTTTCTATTGACAATTTACCCCGTTATGTGTATAATTAGACATTATTTTATAAAATTTTGGAGCAAATATGAAAACAGAAACCAAAGATAAGCTTTTTTTGATTCTTTCAATGGTCATCTTCGGTACTATCGGCATTTTCAGAAAATACATTCCCCTGCCATCCGGCACTGTGGCTACGTTCCGCGGCTTTATCGGTGTTCTTTTTTTAACAATCGTTTTTCTCATCAAGAAAAAGAAGCCCGATTTTTCCGTAATCAAAAGCAAATTACTGCTGCTTATTACTTCGGGAATTTTTATCGGTATAAACTGGATCCTGCTTTTTGAGTCCTATAACTACACATCCGTGGCAACTGCGACCCTGTGCTACTATATGGCTCCCGTGATCGTAACACTTATGTCACCCCTGCTTCTCAAGGAACGCCTCAGTGCTGTAAAGATCATTTGCGTTTTTCTGTCCCTTCTCGGCATGGCATTTGTATCGGGAATTTTTGAATCAACCTCCTCGGGTAACTCTGACCTTAAGGGCATACTTTTCGGACTTGGCGCGGCAGTATTCTATGCATCGGTCATTCTTCTCAACAAAAAGATCGGCACTGTTGATTCCCTTGACAAAACATGGGTTCAGCTTTTCTTTGCCGCAGTAATACTCCTGCCGTACATAATTGCCGCAGAAACCGTCTCCGCCTCCGATTTTACCCCCACAACAGTGATCATGCTGCTTATCGTCGGAATGATCCACACGGGCTTTGCATATACCCTGTATTTCGGCTCCGTAGGAAAGCTCCCTGCCCAGACCGTTGCAATTTTCGGCTATATAGATCCTGTTTTATCGGTTATTCTATCCGCTCTTATTCTCAAAGAAAACATGACAGGGCTTGGTATTGTAGGTGCAGTGCTTATCCTCGGCTCAACACTTTTAAATGAGTTATATCACCCAAAACCTCATAAATGATTTTGAAAGTACTTTTTTTAAAAAAAGTTTCTCCCGCAAATTGAAAAAACTATTGATTTTTGTCGAAACTTGATGATATAATATACTTGATATGACCGAGTATATTTTGGAGGTTTTATATGGCATCAACATTTTTGACCTTAGGCCGTGCTTTTATGGCTGAAAATTTCTATGTGTCCGCAATGCCCCCTGCTGACAAGCTTTCCGTTGGTAAGGCATATGCAAGATATCCCGATGGAAGCGGCGTAAACACTGCCGCGGCTTTGGCGCGCTTTGGGGTAAGAAGCTGTGTCATGGCAAAGATCGGTGATGATATCTTCGGTGACGTTATCGAAGAACGCCTTTCCGCCCTTGGAGTAGCCTCCACCTATCTCATCAGAGCCGCAAAAAATCAAACGGGAGTTTGCGCCATCATTACAGAAAACCTGGGCGTTAAGCGCAAGATACTGATGGAAGGTGCCAACCGCACCCTCAACAACAATGATGTTGACTTTGCCTTCAATGAATCCCGACCCAATTATGTAATTATTAACGGTGATATCCCTTCTGAATCTGTAAGGTATGCTGTGGATCTTGCCGACGATGTTCACGCAAAGGTGCTTCTCAGCGTATGCTCCGACTTTGCGCTTGACATCGACCTTGAAAGTCTTTGCTCCGTTGAGATATTGGTCATCGACTCTCTCAACGCCAAGAGAAGAACAAATATAATTCCCGGCGATGTTCCCACAAATTTGAAAATATGCTCCGTGCTTTCCGAGGACATCAACGCCAAATACTACATACTCCGTTGCCCTGACGGAAGCTGCTTTGTTTATGACGGAAAGTATTATTATGTCATACCCACCTATGAGCTTGAAGCTCTTGACACAACGGCAAGTCTTGAATGCTTCAATGCCGCCCTGCTTCTCAAATATCTTTTAAACAACGATATCAAGCTTGCCTGCGAATTTGCAGTTCTTTGCGAAACAATCACAACACAAAAGCTTGGCGCAACGGGCAGTCTTCCCACTCTCGCCGATGTAAGAAAATTCGTGGCTGAAAATCAGCTGGATGAAAGGTTGGTAAAATAATGGAATTCACTCTTACTGCCCTTGAAACCGTTGAAATACAGGACAAGGGACTGAAATTTTCCTACCGTACCGCGTACTGCGAAAATACCCTTCCACGAGGAGTTTTGATCATTTGTCAAAAGCCCGATGCCCACGGTGAGATCTCGGAGGATGATCTTAAAAAATATACTGATACGGGGCTTCTCGTCGCCTGTGTTTACCACGATACCGTTCCCAAAGCAGACGAGACCGCGGCTTGCTTATCAGCTCTTATTGACAAGATCCGTGAAAAATATAAATATCTACCCATTATTGCCATGGGCACGGAGCTTTCATCAATAAGTGTCAGACAGCTTGCATACGAGGAAAGCGAGCGACTTGGCGGCGTGATCCTTGTTGAGCCAACGATCCCCACGCCATCCGCCATCACAATGCTTAAGGCTAAAATTCTCTGTCTCATAAAGGGCAAGGATTATGTTTCCGATATTCTCGGAGGATATAAAGCACCCCTTGGAACAGTGATCTCCTATATTAAAAAGTCAAATGAGCTTGATCTTGAAAGCTCTGTAAATGAGTACCCCAAACACATGCCCACACTTTTAGTAAATGCCAAAAACGATGTGCTGTTTGAGGCTCTTGACGACGCCTATGTTTCGGGAGCGGAAAAGGCTGAATGTAACAGCCCCGAGGAGCTTACCGATACAGCTATAAAATTTATAGATAGTGTTATTGAAGGGGTAAACGAAGCCCTTTCCACTGACAGCTTTATTTACAGAGGTGTATAAATGACAAAAAGAATAATTGGAATTGACCTTGGCGATGTAAGAACAGGAATTGCCATATCCGACGCAATGCAGATGCTTGCAAGCGGTGTCGGCACAATTACAGCCTACAATGATGACAGGCTTCTTGACGAGATCGCTGTACATATAAAATATTATGATCCCGAGCTTATCATCATCGGATATCCCATAAACATGGACGGATCAATCGGTCCCCGCGCCGAAAAGATCGCCGCCTTTTCAAAAAAGCTTGAGGAACGCTTTTCCCTGCCCGTGAAATTTGTTGACGAGCGCTGTACCACCATGATCGCTCACAGTATTCTCAACAAAACCAACACAAGAGGTAAAAAAAGAAAGAGCGTGGTTGACACTCTTTCTGCGGAAATTATTCTCCAAAGCTACCTTGATTCTGATCGTAAATAGTTTTTTAGTTTTTTCGGGGAGAAACTTTTTGAAAAAAGGTTTCTCCCCGTCCCCCTCTTCAAAAACTTTGAAAAGGGGATTTTTTTAAAATAAAAAGACGGATCCTCCATTGTGAGCGATCCGTTTTATTCATTTTTAGATTTCGGGTTGTCCGTCAAACCCAAGATATAGTCGGTAGAAGTTGAGTAAAGCTTTGCAAGTTTTATCAATACATCGGTGGGGATATCACGCAGACCATTTTCGTATCGGCTGTACTGAGGCTGCTTCATTCCCAAATACTCAGACACAAATTGTTGTGTAAGATCATGATCCTCCCGCAAATCCTTCACCCTTGGATAATAATTGTTCAATTTCCCACCCACTTTTTTCTAATTAGTATTGACATTTTACCATTAATGTTTTATAATGTAGAAAAATATAACTATTTGGTTATAAGATAAAAAGGATGATGAAAATATAGCACTTATAATATGTCCCGAATGCGGAAAAGAATACTCAAACAGGGCTAAAAAGTGTCCGAATTGTGGGTGTCCAACGGAAGAAAATGATTCCGATGTAAAAGTCTGTACTCAAGAAAACGATTTGACAACTTATGAAAAGCTTCCCCGTGGTAAAGTTGTGGAACATTTAAGAATGGCAAAAGAACTTGAGGAAAGTTTTTATGAGAATTCAAGAGAAATTTTGAAATCAAGTAATGAAACTGCCAAGAACACTGCCCTGATTGCTTATAATTCCGAAAGGATCAGGAGAAACACCGAAATATCGTCATATATTGATCTTTTTGATTAAAAATGACAAAAACGGATCCACCCATGTTGAGCGATCCGTTTTTTGTTATTATTTTTGAATTTGCGGATTATCGGTTCTGTCAAGTAAATAATCTATACTTACGCCATAATAATCAGCTTAACTGACTTTACTTTATCTCCTGCTCTAAATTTCTAAACAGCTCGGATGTAAAAAACTCTTCAATGGTTATATCAAGTCCATCACACAGCTTTTTGATTGTTGACACAGTAGTACTGTTGTTTCTTCCGCTTACAATATTGTTTACCGTCGACTGAGTTACTCCGCTTAAATTACTGAGCTTATTAATTGTAATATCCCTCTCGCGGCATAATTCAAGTATTCTTAGCCTTACTGCTTCTCCTACATTCATTTTATCACCGCAATTATTTTATCTCCTGCTCTAAATTATCAAACTCGGGAGTTGAAAAAAATTCTCCCAAAGTCATCTCAAGTCCGTCACACAATTTTTTAATAGTTACAATAGACACATCTCTTCTTGAATTATCCATCATACTGTACGCCGTCGATGGGGTTACTCCCGATAAATTAGCAAGCTCGTTGATTTTTATATTTCTCTCTTTACATATGCTTTGAAATCTGTTCACTACAGCATCCTTAACGCTCATTATATCACCTCAAAAACATTGTAGTTTTTAATGCGTCACTGCGTATACGCACTTGCGTAATTCAAGAAATAATGATATAATGTCATAAAAATTTTAAGGAGAACATTATTTAATGAAAAAATCCTGTTTTTTTATCGGTCACAGAGATTCCTCGTGGGAGCTATATCCATTAGTGAAAGCGGAAATAATCAATCATATAGAAAACTACGGCGTTACCGAATTTATCGTAGGCAAATATGGAGCATTTGACAGCATATGCACTTCAGCACTTTCAAGAATAAAGCAAGATTATCCCCACATAAAGCTATATTTATTATTGCCGTATTTAAATCAAGTCAGTCATGATGATATCCCAACAGGATTTGACGGAAGCATATACCCTGAAGGACTTGAAAATACACCCTTGAGATTTGCAATTCTCAAAGCAAACAAATATGCCGTTGACTTCTGTAGTTATCTTATTGCTCACTGTCACTGCAATGCCTCAAATACTGCCGGACTTATCACATATGCCAAGACAAGAAAAAGCAGAGAAATTCACATTACGCTTATATAGTGGTAAGTAATAATTACCTATACAGTACAAATTCAAGAAGGATATAGCATTTTCCCCTTAAATTGTATGTATAAAAATATAAATATTTTTCAGAAAGTTATTTACTTTTTGAAAAAAAGGTGTTATAATACGGAGTGATGACGGATAACGCTTTGTTATCCTGATAAATACATTATTATTTTATATTCAGGAGGAATAAAAAACATGGCAAGAAAAAAGATTTCCATGGACGGAAACACCGCGGCGGCCCACGTCTCATATGCGTTCACAGAAGTTGCGGCAATCTACCCGATCACTCCTTCCAGCCCTATGGCAGAAGTGACCGACACTTGGTCTGCTACCAACAAGAACATTTTTGGCGGACCTGCAAAAAATATTTTCGGGGACAATGTTAAGGTTGTAGAAATGCAGTCCGAAGCAGGTGCAGCAGGTGCTGTTCACGGCTCTCTCGCTGCAGGTGCTCTTACAACTACATACACAGCTTCCCAGGGACTTCTCCTCATGATCCCCAACATGTATAAGATCGCCGGAGAACTTCTCCCCAGCGTTATCCACGTTTCAGCTCGTTGCGTAGCTTCCCACGCACTCAACATATTCGGTGACCACTCCGACGTTTACGCTTGCCGTCAGACAGGTTATGCTATGATGGCAGAAACAAACCCCCAGGAAGTTATGGACCTTGGCGCAGTTGCTCACCTTGCAACAATCAAGGGACGCGTTCCTTTCCTCAACTTCTTTGACGGTTTCAGAACATCTCACGAGATCCAGAAGATCGAAGCTTGGGACTATGAAGACCTTGCTGAAATGGTTGACATGGACGCAGTTGCAGCTTTCCGCGCACGCGCTCTCAACCCCGAGCATCCCGTTCTCCGCGGATCTGCTGAAAACGGAGACATCTTCTTCCAGCACCGTGAGGCTTGTAACCCCTACTATGATGCTCTTCCCGCAATCGTTGAAGAGTACATGGACAAGGTAAATGCAAAGATCGGTACTGACTATAAGCTCTTCAACTACTACGGTGCTCCCGATGCAGAAAAGGTAATCATCGCTATGGGATCCATCTGTGACGTTGCTGAAGAAGTTATCGATTACATGGTAGCTAACGGCGAAAAGGTTGGTCTTATCAAGGTTCGTCTTTACAGACCCTTCTGCGCTGACAAGCTCGTTGAGGCAATTCCCGAAACATGTAAGAAGATCGCTGTTCTTGACAGAACAAAGGAACCCGGCGCTCTCGGTGAGCCTCTCTACCTCGACGTTGTTACCGCTCTCGCTTCTTCAGGCGTTACAGGCATCAAGGTTGTTGGCGGTAGATACGGTCTTGGATCAAAGGATACACCTCCTTCCTCCATCTTCGCAGTATACGAAAATCTTTCCAAGGACGCTCCCAAGAACGGCTTTACTCTCGGAATCGTTGACGACGTTACAGGTCACTCTCTCGAAGAGAAGCCCTGCCCCGATACAGCTGCTGCAGGCACAATCGCTTGTAAGTTCTGGGGTCTTGGCGGTGACGGTACTGTTGGTGCAAACAAGAACTCCATCAAGATCATCGGTGACCACACCGACAAATATATTCAGGCATACTTCCAGTATGACTCCAAGAAGACCTCGGGTATC
>SVUF01000095.1 GCA_015063395.1 Oscillospiraceae bacterium | reverse complement strand
CGCCTCTAAAACTCGCGTAGCAAATATCACTCGGCGTAAGCCGAATATCACTGCGAAGCAATAGAACTCGCCAAAGGCGAATAGAGTTGGCGTTGTGTCCTTAGGAACACAACGCCATCTCTGCCGATTTGTTTTATGTTGCCATGGTTCCGAAAACACATGATCAATTTGTTTCTCTTTTTACTCTCATGCAATGGTCGTATGTATATTCAACGGACTCAAAGCTTCCGATGTATTGGTTATCCTCAATTGTTACGTCGTTGCAATAATAAAGTCTGACGAGGGGCTTTTTGGGATACTCATAGGGTATTGACGGGCTTTTGAAGATCCTGTTCTTTGAAAAAATTAAGTTTTCACATGAAAGAGCATAAAGCAGGGGAATGCCAACTGTATCAAACACATTGTCTGTGATCCTGATGTTTTTGTGGTATGGCTTATCCTCTTTTGGACTTGGAACTACGGGGGAAATGCTGATCACTCCGTCGCAAAACTGATAAATTGAAGAAAGGCATGAGTCGGTGAACACATTGTTTGATATTTCCACATCATGACATTCACCTGATTCAAACCAATAATTTGAATCCCCTGCCACTAAAATTGCAGAGCCCGAGGACTCAAAATAGTTGTTGCTTATAACAACCCTTTGGGGTGTTGATACCAAAACACCTCTTGCGCGGCAGCTGCCAAATCGGTTATTCTTGCAAATAAATGATGGCGTGTTGGTAAGGTTGTCAAGGGCAAGGAGATCTCCCTTTTTCGCCATTTCCGCAATTTCTTTGGGAATGGGACTGTCAAAGGTCAAAAGAAAGGTCATACGGTCCTCAAGAGTGTATGAACATACACGCCCTTTTCCCACGGATTCCATTGAAGAACGGGAAATGAAGCTTATTTCGTCCCCTTCCTCTGCCCAATATAAAAATCCGCATGCCTGATGGTGTCTATATCTGCAACGCAGAGTTTTTTCGTCCACTGCTTCATCGGAAGTGACGCAGCATCCGTGTACGTTGATGGGGTCGTCCATCAGGGCATGGAACGTACATTCTGTAATTGAGACCGTGCCCGAATTGCATGTAATGTGCATGCCGTCGTCCCGCCCTCCGGATACAAGTCTTCCTGCTTTTTTGTCAGTCATAAAATGAACGCCTCGGTAGGTCATATTGCGGCAAAACTGTGAAAGACATCCAAGACCGCCGCAGGAGTAGAAGATTATATTTTCCACCGTAATATCGGAGCATTTTTCCGTAAAGATTCCTGCATGTATACGGGGACTGTGGCGTAGGTTCAGTATATCATTTATGTATATATTCTCATCGCACCAAAGACCAAAGCGGTATGTTGAGTTACCAAGGGGAGTAATGCTTTTTATTCCAAAATCACTGATATCCCTTCTTGCCCGAAGTGTATTTGGCTCAAAGACTATGGCGCATTTGGTGAAGGGGTACCACTCATCAGCTCCTGTGTCAAATTCAAGATTGCCGCCCACAAATCTGTGGGGGAACCGCTGTGGGTCAATGAAAACATCCATTTCCTCTCCGTTTTTTGCTACAACACGTCCTTCTGCTGCAAGGGGCTTTTTCCAATTGATCTCAAAGCCTTGAAGCGTAACGTTTTCGCAGCGGTCAAGAGTGAACACCTGCATCTGTCCCGAAAGCCAAAGACGTGCGCCGTTGCCGACGAGAATACAGTTTTTCATATCCTTCATATAAATTGCCAAGGTTCGATAGGGCGTTACATCGGAGTTGGAAATGCGGTAATCGACCTTTTTGGCGTTTTTTGGTGAAAAATAATAATCGGCATTTTCAAAAATAAAAGCTGTATCTTCCTTGTTTTTTTCAAACAACGAGATCAGATCCGATGTTATATCCGTGTTTGGCAATACTCCGTATTCGGACAAGCGTATAGTTTTCATAAAGCGTTCCTCTTCATCGACCATATATTATGAAAGTATTGTAGCATATAATTTTATTTAAGTCAACAACGGATTTTTTTCCGTCGTAATCTCTACAGCATTGATTTTTCTGCCGATCTATGATATTATTAAGAAAATATATTAATTTTTGGTGAGGTTTATTTTGGATTCAAAGAAGGAAATTTCAAGCTTAAAAGAGGCTGTGGGGGCATATTTTCAAAAAGAGCCCCACTCCTTGTCCCCCTATGGAAACGGTCACATAAACGACACTTTTTTGGTAGAAAACGGGAAAAGGTATATTTTGCAAAGAATGAATACCTATGTTTTTCCCAAACCCGAAAAGCTTATGGAAAACATTCTCGGTGTTACAGAGCATATAAGACGGGGACTTTCAGAGAATAACGGCGACGTTGAAAGGGGAACCTTGACGGTTCTTCCCACTTTAAAGGGAAATGATTATTATGTTGACAGCGAGGGCGGATATTGGCGTCTTTATAAATTCATTGAGGACAGCGTAACCTTTGAAAAGGTTGAAAAGCCCCAAGATTTTTATTTGTGCGCTAAAGCCTTTGGACATTTTGGAAAGCTTTTGGCTGAATATCCTGTTGAAAGGCTTGGCTGTACTGTTGAAAATCTTCACAATACTCCTTGGCGTTATGAAAAGCTTATGGAAGCATATGAAGGTGATGCTGTTGGCAGGGCTTCCTTTGTCACGAAGGAAATTGAATTTGTAAAGTCCCATAAGGAGCTTGCGTGGGCTCTTGAAAATGCGCATAGAGAAGGGAAGCTTCCTCTGAGGGTCACTCACAACGATACAAAGCTGAACAATATTCTGTTTGATAAATATACCCATGAGCCTGTTTGCGTCATTGATCTTGACACCGTTATGCCCGGATATTCTGTCACCGATTTTGGCGATTCCATTCGCTTTGGGGCAAACAGATCCTTTGAGGATGAAACAAACCTTGACCTTGTGGGGCTTGACCTTGAGCTTTATAAGGTATATGCAAGGGGCTATACAGAGGGCTTTGGCGGAAATCTTACCGCGGATGAGCTTTCTCTTCTGCCCGTTGGCGCAATGGTGATTACCCTTGAGTGCGGAATGAGGTTCTTGACGGATTATTTGGTTGGTGACTTATATTTCAAAATACACCGCCCAATGCATAACCTTGAAAGAGCAAGGTGTCAGTTTGCGCTTCTTGCGGATATGGAGAAGAATAAAATGTCCATGACGGAAATAATAAATGAGCTGAAAAAACAGTAATGCAACAACAGTATATTTGTAAAACGAGTTGACAAATGCATGGATATATGTTATAATTACAAAAAAGTAGGTGATTAAATGTATATCAAAAGAATACTTTCTCTGTTTTTTGCTTTGGTAATGGTTTTTTCTTTTATTGGGTGCTCACAAATCAACGAGGTCACTCCAACTGCAAGTCAGACTCCGCCAAGCTCGGAGGATACAACTGCCATTGTGACATCAACTCCCTCAACGGTGCCCACTAAAACACAGCCTGTACTTACACCCGATATTACAGCGGACACAAAAGCGGAGATTGAGTTGACGGAAGAGGATATGAAGCTTTTTAAAAACAGCTATGATATTTTATTTAACAGAATCACGGACAGGGGATATGCAATCACATCTCTGACAGGTACATATGTTGGCATGTTTACCCGTGACAGCGCAATACAGGCAATGGCTCATCTTTCCTGTAACGACAGTGATTCTGCAAGATCGATTCTGAGATATCTTTTGTCCTATCACGCAAGTCTTGGCTTAAAGCGTGGAACTCATATTATAGACAGTATAAAGGACGAGGAATACAGGAATAATTATCTGAGTGGGAAAAATGACACTGCCGTAAATTATTATGAGGAGCAGACTGACAGCGGCAAGCCTCAGTTTTTGATTAATGCTCCCAACAACTCCGCGGCAACTCCTTTCACCACAAGAAAGAAGTCCGTCAACTGTGTTCAGGCATATCTTGAGGGCTCTGCTTCCTCAAGGGTTGTTGCGGAAATATATTCCGATCTTTTTGATCCCGACTCATTGGTTGTCAGCGGAAGCTATACTTTTGATGTCTCTTCTAAGGGCTGGATAAAGATCCCTCTTGACAGCACTGTCAAGCTGTCCTCGGGCACTACTTATTATTTGAAATTATACGCGCCCAAGGATTCGGGAAGAGTTGTCTTGTACGGAATCGACGGCAATAAAAACGGCGCTCTTAAGTCCTTTAACTATGACATGAATGCATACGGCGGCAACGGTTGGAGAGAGGTGGACGTATATACTGCTTTTGTTATAGGTGAAAGCGACACTTCTGTAACCACGGACTATAAAATTGCCCAAAGAAATGCCGATACGGGAATATATATAGTGAACGCGCCAAACAATATGGGAGCCCAAGGCTTCATTCCCAAAAACGACACAATATACAGTGTTGACGTGAACTTGACTAAATCGGGCAACGGAGATACTGTTAAGGTGATGATCACTGGGGACTATAAAAACACCGCTTCTGCAATCGGTATTGCGGAATATACCTTCGGAAGCAATCCTGACGGTTGGCAATCAGTAGGGTTCAAGACACCTGTCAAAGTAACTCCCGGAGAAAAGTATTATCTTGTAATACAGGCGACAAATGGCAGCGGAAAGGTGGTTTGGAACGGCACAACTAACCACTGCGATTGTCCAAGCTCCTACAACTACGATGTAAATGCCTTTGGCGGTTGGGAAGAAAAGCCATATTATCTCGGTTTTGAAATAAACTCCTATAAGCACACTGTAATTGCTCAGGGCTTTGAAGCAAGAGGAAATACTGCAGAGGGTGTTGACCTCACAATTTTCTCACCCTCTGAAAAGGGTAAGGTCCTTGTTGAGATCAGATCGTCCTATGATGATCCTGAGACGGTTATTGCATCTGCGGAAACGAAAATTGACAAAATCGGAGTTTCGTCCTATAAGCTTTCCTTTGATTCCGAAGTGTCGCTGAAATATCAGGGATATTATTATCTCGTGGTATCCTTCCTTGATACTGATTTCGGTACAAAGCTGATGAGTGATACCCTTTTGTCCGCCGATACCTATGCTTTGGACGGTGAATGGCAAAGGATCGGATATGATTTTTTAGCAAACGTAATTTCCGCCGTTGACAAGACTCCTATAATTACCATCGATAAAGACATTTCGGCGTTTCAGGAAATACCCACAAGGGGCGAGATCATCACAAGCGTAAAGGTCATGCTTTCAAGGGATAAGGACTCCACGGGAAAGCTTTTGGCAACACTTTATAAAAACTACAACGACCAAGCGCAGCTGATTGACCGTATAACCTTGGATTTTTCCGAAATTTCCAGTGATGCCGATTGGGTACAGCTGAAGTTTATGCTCCCCCTTTTCAAAACCGAAAAAAAGGGTAATTATTTCCTGAAGCTTGAATGTGTCGATTCTACGGGAAATATTTATTGGTGCGGTTCAACCACTGTTGATAATTATGCTACTTGGACGGAAAACAACGGAAACAAGACCGATGTAAAGGGCGAAGCAAGCTTTGAGGCATTGCGCTCGGAGATAAGACTGATCAGTGACTATACTCAGACGGATGCCAATTATATGCTCATTCATGCATGGGTCATGTACGTGAACAATAATAAGGGCACTGATGCTGACAAGGAGTTTATAGCCCAATCCTATCCCATAATTAAGGGCTTTGCCAATTATTATATAGATGACCCCACATACTTCAACAAGAAGCTTAATTTGATCTATAATCCTTCATTGGAGCATTCAAGAAAGATCAGATATTGGAAATCCTATGACCTTCTCACCAATGTATTTGCTTCACAGGCACTTTTTGAGCTGAGCGAGGTTGCGATGGCAATGGACGATGCTGACATGAGTGAAAAATGGCTGATGACGGCAAAACAAATTGAGTCAGGCATAAACACCAACCTTGTAACAGAGGTGGATGGAAAAAAGATCTACGGAGAATTTTATGATGTTGAGGACAACATGAAGTTCTATGCGGGAATTTCATGGGTGAACCTTGCTCCCGTTGCTGCACAGTGGTATGGCATGGATATGGAGATTATGAAAAACACCTACGATGTTTATAAAAAATATGCAAGTGTAACCATGTACGGATATAAATGCCTTGCCACCGAAGGAACTCTTGGAACAAACGAGCTTACAAGAGAGCTTATCGGAAAGGGAATTGCTTGGGAACTTATGCTGTGCAATATGCTTGGCGATGATGAAAGAATTGCAGAGATCGTTGCTCTTGAATTGGCTACCGCCAAGAAAAATAATATTTCTGTATATCCTGAATTTTGGAAATCCGAGGCATATGTCACTGACCCGGGCAATCAGGAGCATTGTTCATGGCAGGTATATGCAATGAGCATTGTTTTCCCCGAGCTTTATGGGAAGGTAAAATAAATAACCTTAAGGGCTGTAAAAGTTTGTTTGAATTTTTATGGCTCTTTTTATTTGAAATTATTGACATAAATTATTTCCGTGGTATAATGTAAGTCAGAAAAGCTAAGGAGAAGCACAATGGAAAAAATTATAGCAGGACAGGCACTTG
The DNA here is from genome assembly GCA_015063395.1 of Oscillospiraceae bacterium. Lineage (GTDB taxonomy): Bacteria > Bacillota > Clostridia > Oscillospirales > CAG-272 > SIG714. Next base: position 923 of record SVUF01000095.1, on the reverse strand, counting down.
GGATATTTGCCACTGTTCTGACCTTTGTATCCTATCAAACCAACAAAAAGAATACCTTGCTGATAATTCAGAGCGCGGCAACACTTTGCACCTGCATAAGCTTTCTTTTGCTTGGGGCATCAACGGGCTTTGCCCTGAATATCGTTTGCCTTGCAAGAAATATTACATTCTTTTTTCAAAAAAGCAGAACCCGTATAAATTATATTTCCGCAGGGGTGTTTGCTGCTTTGATGATCGCTCTTGGAGCTTTGTCATGGCAGGGAATGATCTCCCTTCTTATGATCGCCGCCCTTGGAATCAATACGGTATTCATATCCCTTGGAGATCCCCAACTGCTGAGAAAGAGTATTTTGCTTACGTCAACCATGGTGATAATTTATAATATATTCGTTTTCTCCATTGGCGGTATAGCAAATGAAGGTATATCCATCGTCTCCTCGGTAATAGGAATTATTAGATTCAGAAAGACGAAATAGAGATATACTGAAGTTATCACTAATATAGCCAAGACAGGATAAGGCACTACCTTTGGGAGTGTCTTATTCTGCCTTTGTTATTTTCGCGATGTTTGCACACACCAAAGCCTCGCCTGTGTAACAGCCCAGGCTGGCTTCTCTTGATGCTTTGCATCAATTCACATTCAGGGGGCGGCGTAGCCGACTTTTATATGCCACGGCAAAGCCACCTCTGAAAAAACGATGATTAATTCTTTTTTCGTAGGGTCGAACTGTGTTCGCCCGTTAAAAAATGCCTAAAACAAGGCTTTTCGGGCGACCGCAGGTCGCCCCTACGGGACGTTCGCGATGTTTATACACACCAAAGCCTCGCCCTTTGGGAGAGGTGGCGGCGTAGCCGACGGAGAGGGTTTTATAGTAAGACTTGCTTTTTAACCCTCTCACCCGCTGCCGCGGGAGCTCTCCCGA
>SVUF01000094.1 GCA_015063395.1 Oscillospiraceae bacterium | reverse complement strand
AAATTTTATAAGGGGTATGGGGCATAGCCCTGTGCATTTGTTAAACAAATGCGAAACTTGCAATAAAAACAGAAGAGAGAGTAACGCGGTTACAAAATTCCGTGAAGCTCTCTCTTTTTCTGCTTTTTTAGTTATATTCTTTGCTTTCGCAAAGAGTGATATTATTGCTACCACAATAGTGATATTGAAGCCTTGCGGCTTTTGTGATATTCTATTCGCCCTGAAACTCGCGAAGTACACTTTATCTGCAAATGATGTTTATATAATTATCAATGGCGCCTTCAATTACTTTTATGGCAGCCTCCCTTGGAGAGACCTCGTTTACCGCTGTTTCCTTGTTTTCAAGGCTTTTATATACTGTAAAGAAGTGACGCATCTCCTCGAAAATGTGAGTTGGCAGCTGATCGATATTTGTGTAATGGTTATAATTGGGGTCATTAAACGGTATTGCTATGATTTTTTCATCCTGCTTTCCGTTGTCAACCATTGTAATTACTCCAATGGGATAGGCTCTGACAAGGGACATCGGTTCAAGTGATTCGGCACAAATGAGAAGCACGTCAAGGGGATCTCCGTCATCTCCGAAGGTGCGGGGGATAAATCCGTAATTTGCAGGATAATGAGTTGATGTATACAGTATTCTGTCAAGAATTATAAGTCCTGTTTCCTTATCAAGCTCATACTTTTTCTTGCTTCCCTTGGAAATCTCTATAACACATATAAAATCCTCGGGGGTTATTCTTTTTGGTGAAATATCGTGCCAGATATTTGACATATTATCATCCTCTCTGTTTATTTTCTGATTACATGATAACATATCATAATTTTTTTGTCAACTTATATTTGTGTGTAATAAAGATTCTGACTTTGCCGCTATTGATTTTTGATTAATTATATGTTAAAATTAATTTTATAAGGAGGGATGATGATGACTGTTTATGTTAGACTGAAAAGCATTGGAAAAATTACAAAAAATGTAAAAAAAGATATATTTTTTATAGAAAATAAGCCAAGCTCACTGAGAGCTTTCATCTGCGAATGTGTGAGGACATGTCTTAAACTGCACCGCGAAAAAAACAAAGAGTCCTCTTTGCGGAGTCCTTTATCCCAAATTGAATATGAAGAAATGAAATATATCGGAAAATTTGCTTTTGGACTGAATTACAACCAAAATGACATAAGTGATGAAAAGGCAATCAAAATTGCAATTGATGCATTCAACGACGGACTTGTCAGAATTTTTAAAGCCGACACCGAGCTTTGTTGTCTTGACGAAGAGCTTGACGTTTCCGAGGGGGACGAATTTACCTTTGTAAAGCTTACAATGCTTTCGGGAAGAATGTGGTAAGGAGAATGATATGGATAATAATATCGCCGAAAAATCAAGGAAAATGACTCTTGCTAAAAGCTTTGAAGAAAAGCTTAAAAAGAAAAGGCAGGAAATATATAAAAACTCTCTTAAGATCAAATCTGATTTTTTTGAAAATCCCAACCGCTCTGCTATGTACAATAACATAAAAAAAGCCATGGAGGACCCCAACATAGTTCTCACGGATTATGTTAATTCCAAATTGGATTGGATGTTTGACGGATTCATCGACAGAAGACACAAGGACCTTGTATTGTATATCACTGACCGAATTACAGAATATTCTTACATGACCTCATATTACAGGCGTCCCTACAGAAGCAAAAGAATTTCAAATTACACTGAAATTTTCACCTGTATTTTAAGAGATCTGAATTATTGGTCTTTTGATGCGCCTCTTTCTGATCTGTTGAACAGAAACATACCCGAGGATATGCAGGCATACATCGACTTGACTCCATGGCGGCAGGGTTATATTTCGTGGCAGATCTCATATGCCCTTGATACAGGCGACAAGGCTGTGGAGGAGGCAGTATACAGAATCATAACCGAGGAAAACAGCGGTATATATTTGACACGGGATCTGATTTTGGGAATTGTCAGAAGTCACAGGGCTGATTTCCACCAGCTTTTGTGTAAGCTTTTACTTGCCGCAAGACTGCAGGAGGGTCTGCGTCAAAATATCTGCGAATGTGCCGATCTTGGAACACGGGAAGCATTTTTATCAATCATCCGTGTCATTGAGGAAAACGATCTGATCCGATTTTCCTCTGTTAAGCGCGGTGTCGGAACTTGGCTTGGACTCATTGCAGATGAAAGCGCAAAGCTTGACAGAATCAGTGACAAGAGCCTGCGCCTTATACTTGATTGCATCGACTGCGCGGAAAAACGCAGGGAGTATCTTCTTGGCACCGATTCCATGGAGATCTATATTGCTCTTTGGAGTTATGCATTCTTGGAGGATGTTGACACCGCTCTTGACAGGATCTCGGAGCTTTCTTTAATTGATAATGAGCAATTTGTCAAAGCGTCGGCTTGTTTTGTAAATTCAGTAGACGACAATAAGAGCTCTACTAAGGTCGCAGGCTGTTTTATTGAAAAATATTACGATCGGGCTGACATTCTTTCTCTCTGGCTTCCCTGCTTTATTAAAAACAGAGCCTACATAGCATATGGCATCGCCATTGACGAGAACCTTTGCATCTCCCTCTTTGACTCTAAAGAGGAAATATTATATTACTTTAATATAGTAAAAAAAGCATATGAAGCATTTGGTTCAAATAAGAAAACATTTAAAGGGCTTGTTTTTCCGTGGAACGAAACAAAGATCTCATCAAGCGATTTTGCTGAGCTATTGTGCGTCCTCGCACTTTGCCTTGAGAGTGAAAAATTATTGGACGAATATTGCCACCTGTACAAAGAATGCAGCGCCGATGTTCGTTACAGATACTTCAAGGCGCTGATGAAGGGACAAAAAACAGAAAAAAAACGGAGTCTAATCCTTGAAGCCCTTTCGGACAAATCAACGGATACAAGAAAAATTGCCTATGAGCTTATTTGCAATTTAAATCTTCGACAAGATGAATGTGAAAAGGTTGAAGGTTATCTGCGCTATAAATCCGCAGACATCAGAGCTTATGTAATTGATATTTTAATGAAGCTGGACGACCACAGCCTTACAAATTCCGTTGAACGCCTTTTGAGCAGCTCAAAGGAGGATGTACGTCTTGGCGGTCTTGACATTTTAACCCAGCTTTCAAAGAACAATTCAAGAAAGCATATTACAGAAAAGCTGATCCCCTTTGTAAATACTCTTTCAAACAGCTCCGTTATTACCTCTAAAGAAAAGCTGCTGATAAACGGTCTTGTACCCCAAAAAGAGGTAAAACCTAAAGCCGATATAAAGGATATATCTGATCCAAGGGACAAATACACTCCCAAGGAATTTGATTCCGATTATATAAAGCTTTGTACAAGTACCTTCAAAAGCTATTTCCCCGATTCAAAGCTTCCTTCAAGGATCCTTGAGAAAAAAGAGACGCTTTTTGATAAGCTGAAGGGGTCAATTTCAAATCCGATCTGTAATTCTGCAAAAACGGCAATTGATGATCTTAAATCCCTTTTGAACCTGATTGAAACCAACCGAGACAGGACCTTTGTGAATCATTTGGGCTATGAGCAAATGCTCGGTTCCATCAATCACCAATATTTATTGCTGATAAAGGATATCGACCATAAAATACCCTTTGGGGATTTGTGGAACGATTGGTACATGGAAAACAGCATGACACCACAGCGGCTTGTAAGAATGATCGTCATGATGTCAGCCTTGTCAAGCACTGACCTGTTTGGTGACTCAAACAAATACATAAAGGAGCTATTCGGCAACGGCTTTGAAAAAATTGACCCGCAGCCCTATAAGAATTGGCTTTATACCGTTATATCACATCTTTGGGAGCGTATACCCGAGGACGATCTTCCCATTTTGGCATCCGCTGTTTTATATTGGTTCATAAAAACTGTACCCGACAGCGATGTGATAATCACCTTGACAGGTCCTAAAAACAAAAAGAGGTATATCCATCTTTTAAGCCACAAGCAGATCTGGCAAGTTGTCCGCTTTATTTCCAACAGTAAAAATATTGAATCAACAAAGATCTTTCCCTTGACGGTGTCCGCTTCCCAAAAATGCTATGATGCATTTGCTATATTAAAAAACTCCGTAGAGTATAATCAAAATATCAATAACAGCTTTTCCCATGAAGAACTTGATTTTCGCTACAATTATTCCGTGTCTTATGATATTTCGGAATTCCATGCAAGTCTTGTCAGCATAAAGGACTATATTCATGGGGCAAGGCTTGGAATAATTTCGGAACAGCAATTACACGAATATCTGTTACGGCCCTGCAATTTGTCAAAAACAGTTGAGCTTGTATCACTGTCATATCCGCTTATCTACGACAAAAACAGAAATGTTTCCGGACAAAGATATTCCGCATACAGAAAGATATATTTGCAAAACTGCTTGAAGACATATCTTGGCGAGCCCTGTGAAAACGGCAGCTATGATGATGAGCTTCTCAAAATAGCCTCAGGTCTCTACACCAAGCTTATTCCGATTATTATAACCCATGAGCTTTCAAGAGGCGACAGCCCCGCAAAATACTCGGAATACATATACCGTGTTCACCGCATATACGGTTCATCATACTTCACAGCTATAATCGATGCACTTGGAAACGATACCCTTGACAGAACCGTTATAGGTGGATACGGCAGTTCAAAGATCAGAAAGCAAACCCTTTCTCATCTGCTCTCTGTCTGTGTGCCGGACATAAACGACAATGCCCTGACCCTTAAAAATGCCCTTGAGGGTAAAAATATTTCCAAAAAAAGATTGATCGAGGCATCGCTTTTGTCTCCTGAATGGATCAAAATTGTAGGAGAATATCTTGAAATTGAGTCATATGAATCGGTTTGCTATTATTTCATGGCTCACATGAATGAAAAATTCGATGACAAACGAAAAGCAATGATTGCAAGATATACACCCCTTTCCGAGGAAGACTTGAACCTTGGAGCGTTTGACATAAGTTGGTTCAGATCCGCATATTCATCAATTGACGAAAAGGACTTTGAGCTTATTTACGATGCGGCAAAATACACCTGCGACGGTGCAAAGCATTCAAGAGCGAGAAAATTTGCGGATGCGGCGCTTGGTAGACTTGACATTGACCAATGTGAAGGCGCAATATCGGACAAAAGAAACAAGGATCTTCTGATGGCATATTCCTTACTGCCTATAAAAAACGAAGACGATATCAAACGCAGATATCTGTTTATACAAAATTTCCTTAAAGAAAGCAAAAAATTCGGATCTCAAAGGATAATCAGTGAAGGAAAAGCCGTGGAAATGGCTCTTGTGAATCTTGCTTCCAATGCAGGATATACGGATTCAATGCGGCTGACTCTCCGAATGGAGACAAAAGTAATTGATGACACAAGAGCGCTTCTTTCTGAGCAGTATATCGAAGACATCAGCCTACAGCTTATTATCGACGAAAACGGCAAAGCTGATATAGTTGCCAAAAAAGAAGGAAAAGCCCTGAAAAGCATTCCCGCAAGACTCAAAAAGCACGATACGGTAATTGCGCTAACCGAGCTTAAAAAGACATTGACAGAGCAGTACAGACGTACTCGGCAAATGCTTGAGGAGGCAATGGAGGAAAGCATTTCATTTACCTTTGACGAGCTTCTTTCTCTCTTTGATCATCCCGTTGTTTGCCCAATGCTCAAAAACCTTGTGCTGACTTGCGGATCAAGGTGCGGCTTTATCTCAAGGGACGGACTTGTAAGCTATGACGGGACCATATATTGTCCGTCAAATTCAGAAGAGATCAAAATTGCCCACCCGTTCCATCTTTATAAAATGGGAAGCTGGCGCGACTACCAAAAATATCTCTTTGACCAAAGGATCGTACAACCCTTCAAGCAGGTTTTCCGAGAGCTCTATATTAAAACCGAGGAAGAGCTTAAAACCTATCACTCGGAAAGATTTTCGGGAAATCAGATTCAGCCTTTAAAAACCCTTGGTGTGCTGAAAAAGCGACGTTGGGTTGCGGATATTGAGGACGGCTTGCAAAAGGTATACTACAAGGAAAACATCGTTGCGACCATCTGTGCCTTGGCAGATTGGTTTTCTCCTGCAGACATCGAGTCTCCCACACTTGAATGGGTATGCTTCTGTGACAGAAACACGGGAAAGGATCTGAAAATTGAGGATATCCCCGACATAATCTTCTCAGAGGTCATGAGGGATGTGGATCTTGCTGTCAGTGTTGCTCACGCAGGAGGCGTTGACCCCGAAACAAGCCATTCCACCATGGAAATGCGAAGTGCAATTCTTTCCTTTGTTCTCCCAATGTTCCGCATAAGCAACGTAACATTAAATTCCAATCACGCATTCATCAAAGGTGATATTGCCGAATATTCCGTTCATCTTGGCAGCGGAGTTGTTCATCAAATCGGGGGTGCAATGATTCCCGTGCTTCCCGTACACTCGCAGCATCGTGGAAAAATATTCCTTCCCTTTGTAGATGATGACCCCAAAACCTCGGAAATTATCAGTAAGATCCTTTTGTTTGCAGAGGATACAAGGATCAAGGACCCCAACATTCTCTCAAATATTAAAAGATACTAATAAGAAAGGAACTGTAAAATACTCAAAACAGAGTTTTTTACAGCTCCTTTTATTTTTCCCTTTATATAAGTTTTGGAGTAAAACAAATTTAATAAGGCGACGCTGCAGGACGTAGCTTTTCCCTGCAGTCGTGGAGTACTTTTTTTATGATCATTTATCAAAAAGCTCTGTGGAAAGGTATCTGTCCCCTGTGTCAGGCAAAAGCACAACAATGGTTTTTCCCATGTTTTCGGGTCTTTTTGCAACTTCAACAGCGGCAGAAAGAGCAGCTCCCGATGAAATTCCCACAAGAACTCCTTCAATTTTGCCCATGAGCCTTCCTGATTCAAATGCATCTTCGGTTGAGACTGTGATGATCTCGTCGTATATATCAGTGTTCAAAATTTCGGGTACAAAGCCCGCTCCGATTCCTTGGATCATATGGGGTCCCGATACTCCTTTGGAAAGCACCGGCGAGTCACCCGGCTCAACGGCAACGATCTTCACCTCGGGCTTTTTTGACTTCAAATATTCGCCAACTCCCGTAATGGTGCCTCCCGTTCCGACTCCCGCAACAAAAATGTCAACCTCTCCGTCCGTATCGGAAAAAATTTCGGGGCCCGTTGTTCTTCTGTGAGCCTCGGGATTTGCAGGGTTTACAAACTGTCCTGCTATAAAGCTGTTGGGTATCTCTCTTGCCAATTCCTCGGCCTTTTCAATTGCTCCCTTCATTCCCTTTGAACCCTCTGAAAGTACAAGTTGGGCGCCGTATGCTTTCATAATTTGACGTCGTTCAACTGACATTGTCTCGGGCATTACTATGATTATTCTATAGCCCCTTGCCGCCGCAACGGAAGCAAGACCGATTCCAGTATTTCCCGATGTGGGTTCAATGATTACAGAATCAGGCTTCAATTTACCCGACCTTTCGGCTTCGTCGATCATCGTCTTTGCAACTCTGTCCTTAACGGATCCCGCAGGATTCAG
>SVUF01000093.1 GCA_015063395.1 Oscillospiraceae bacterium | reverse complement strand
TGGGAGAAGGGGTTGAACAGCTCAAGGCTTCCGGGGATAAATCCAAAGCCGCCCGTACCTGCACAGCCGAAGGTGGAAAGAAGACTGAAGAAAAACTTCTCGTTTTCATATCCGGGGATTGGCTTGTCAAGCATCAGGACTATGACCTCAAGAACCGTCAGACCAAGATAAATGAGATAAAGGATTCTTGTTGTGACCTTCATTTTGGAAACGATCTTACCAACTGAAGGTCCCGGGCTTTCTGCTCTGAGAAGGTGCATGGAGGAGCCATCATTACTTTCGGGGATAAAGATAAGCACAAAAACCAAGACGCCCATACCGCCGATCCAGTGGGAAAAGCTGCGCCAAAAAAGAGTTGAGTGGGAAAGGGTGGTGATGTCATTTACAATACTTGCACCCGTGGTGGTAAATCCCGACATGATCTCAAAGCAAGCGTCTATGTAATTTGGAATCTCCTTGTTTATAACAAATGGCAATGCACCGAATAGTGTCATTACGATCCATACAAGTGCGGTCAAGGCAAATCCTTCCTTTTGGTAAAGATTATTTCTTTTTGGTTTTGGGATCTGTAAAACAAGACCGATGCCTATAAGCAATGCAATGGGAACAAGGAAAGCAAGAATATTTCGGAAGTTCTCCTTATAGATGATGCTTACTAAAAGAGGAGCAGTCATCAGAATCCCCTCAAAGATCATGATCTTTCCAAAGATCTTTCCTAATTTTTTGAAATTCATATGATCCACCTCATTCAAAGATGTCAGTAAGATCATCAAAGTTCTTGTGAGTGGTTACGACAATGACATTGTCTCCAAGCTTAATGCAGGAATTACCGTCGGGGACTATGATCTCATTCTGACGGATAATACAAGCGATGAGACAGTTTTTCTTGATCTTCAGATCCCTCAAGGGCTTGTTGTAAAGCTTTTCGTGCTTTTTTGCATAAAACTCCAAAGCCTCAACCTGATTGTTTACGAGTCTTGAAAGAGTAAGGACATTACTTCCTCTTGTATTTGCAAGGGCTCTGATGTAGCTGTTTACAATATTTGCAACGATGTTTCGGGGAGATACGATGTTGTTGATACCAAGCTCACCGAGAAGATCGTAAAGCTCGTCACTTTTGATCTGAGTAATTGTTTTTCTGACCTTCATTTTGTTGGCGAACATGGATACAACCATGTTTTCTTCGTCAATATTGGTGAGTGCAACAAAGGCGTCCATGGCTTCAATACCTTCTTCAACCAAAAGGTCGTGTTGAGTACCGTTTCCTTGAATGACGGTGACTCTCGGCAGCTTTTCTGCAAGATCGTCTGCAATTGCCTTTTCGTTTTCGATAAGCTTGATCTTATATTTTTTCTTTGAAAGCTCATTGGCAAGGTAATATCCGATCTTGCTGCCGCCCACGATCATAATATTTTTAAGTGGCAGCTTAACAAGATTGATCTCTGCAAGGAACTCTCGGAGAATACGCGCATCGGAGGTGAAGTGTATACGGTCCCCCTCCTCAATGACAAAATTACCTGTGGGGATTATAACCGAGCCTCCTCTTTGTACGGCACAGATCAGCACCTTGGAAGAGAGCTTTTTGCCGAGGGAGATCAAAGATTCGCCAATGAGCAGACAGCCCTTTTCAGCAACGATCTCCACAAGGAGAACGCGTCCCTTGGCAAAGTGATCCACCTGAGCGATGGAGGGAAGACTGATGAGGTTGTAGATTTCATCGGCTGTTTCTTTCTCGGGGTTGACGATCATGGAAATTCCCAATTCATTTTTCATGTCCATGATCTGTTTTCTGTAGGCAGGATTACGCACACGGGCGATGGTGTATTTTGCGCCAACCTTTTTGGCAACAAGACAGGCAAAAACATTGAGCTCATCGCTGTTTGTCATGGCAATTGCAATGTCGGCATCCTTCATTTTTGCTTCATTTTGGATGTCCATACAAGCTCCGTTACCAACAACACCGAAGACGTCGTGTTTTTCTATAAGATTTTCTATTTTGTCCCTGTTTTCATCAATTATGGTAATGGTGTGGCCTTCACCCGAAAGACTTGTTAAAATAGTCTTTCCAATGGCTCCAAGACCAATGATAATAATTTTCATAATAACCTCTTATATGATTTTATATGCGCTTTTAAAGAAATGAGCTATTAAAAAGCTTCTGCAAATTTATCTGAAATATCTATAAAAACAGAGCTGCCCTCCGAAGATAAAGCATCAATAACTGTTTTTTTGTCAAAAGTAAGACCTATGAGCCTTGATTGGAGCTTTTGCGGAAGCTCGGTGTCCATTGAATCCGTAAACACTTGAACACTCTGTATTTCATCATTTTCAATGGAAAGCAGGATCTGCACACTGCCGAACGAAAAGCGGTTGTCAAAAACGTAATCAAATTTACTCACTTTGGAAAAGATCCATTCCTTTGATGAGGCTTTTTCACGATATTCGTCAACCTCCGACTTCTGCTTGTTTGTTAGGGTAAAATATGAATAGTCGCCGTAATCTTTAGAAAATTGCTGACGGATTACGGATAAAAGCAGAGACGGGGTCACATCATGGCGAAGCTCGGAAAGATTGCAGACTCTTGAGCGAACGGAGTCAACTCCTTTTGCGCGGATTTTCCTTTCGTCAACGGTAAGATATTTCTGTAACTTATCAAGGTTTGAATTTATAAGCAAAGTGCCGTGATGCTGTTTTGCATGTCCCTTTGTGCAATAGGCATTACCCGAAAATTTATGTCCCTCTGCAAGAAGATCGTTTCTTCCGGAAAAGCAGCAGTCGATTCCAAGGCATCTGATGCAGTTCATAATAAAATTCAGCTGGCGATCCTTGTTAAAGCGGTTTTTACCTGCGATAAAGGAAAAATTAAGGTTCCCGCAGTCGTGGTAGACAGCACCGCCGCCGCTGATACGTCTTACAAGCTGAACGCCGTCAGCCTTCATTTTTTCAAGGTCACATTCCTTATGAGGATTTTGGTTTTTACCGATTATTATGGCGTTTCGGTTTATATAAAAGTACAGGACAAGATCATCATCTCCGATATTGTCAAGGAACCATTCATCAAGACCGAGATTATAGTATCCGTCATGGGATTCAGAAATGTATAAATAATTATCAGCCATAAATGACCTCCAAAAAAGAATAAACTCATTATATACCAATTTTTTGAAAAAATCAATATATAATGAGATTTTATCTAAATCTTAAATCTGTTTTTTTATTTTTTCAAGGGCTGATTTTTCAAGTCTCGAGACCTGTGCTTGGGAAATGCCGATCTCTGCAGCGATCTCCATTTGGGTTCTGCCCTCATAAAAACGTTTGTTAATGATGCCTTTTTCGCGGCTGTTCAGATTTTTGAGGGCATCGTTTATGGCAAGAGTTTCGATCCACATTTCGTCAGTACAGCCATCATCGCAGATCTGATCCATAAGGAACAGGCTGTCACTGCCGCCATCTGAGTTGAAAACAGGCTCAAAAAGAGAAATTGGCTCCATGATGGATTCAAGTGCGTTGACCACGTCCTCCCGTGTAACTTCAACTCCCGAGGCTTGAAGCTCCTTCAATATCATGTCAATGGAGGGCTCCTCGCTTGAACGAAGGGAAAGCATTTCCTTGATCTGAAGGGTCTTGTAGGCAAGATCTCGTACAGATCGGCTGACTCTGATGGTATTATTGTCCCTCAAATACCTTCTGACCTCACCAATGATCATGGGAACGGCATAGGTGGAAAATTTTACATCAAGGTCGGTGTTAAAATTGTCAACTGCTTTGATAAGTCCGATGCAACCCACTTGAAAAAGATCGTCCATGTTTTCGCCTCTTGCGGCAAACCTTTGAATAATGCTGAGAACAAGGCGTAAATTACCGTTTATAAGCTCCTCTCGGGCTTGGGAATCTCCGTTTTTCATGCGTGCGAGAAGCTGTGCTTTTTCATCGTCCGACAGATTTTTGAGCTTCGAAGTGTTGACTCCGCATATCTCTACTTTTCCGTAATACATTTTAAATATTCCTTTCTGCGACAAAATCGTAAAAGGAGTATTGACATGGGAGTACGGTAATTATACAAAAAAGCCAATTGCCAATTTATACAATAAAAAGGGAGCTGTAAAGCTCCGGTCGAGTTTTTACAGCTCCATAATTCTTATTTTATTTATTCCTCAGGCTCATTTTTTCCGAAAATATAGCTTGTTGCAGTACCGATTACAAGCACAGCGATCAGAACGACACCGTTTACATTTACAAGGGTTGGAATTGAGCCGATGATCAAGCCGAGAATTCCGAAATAGGTCTGTTCCGGGAAGCGCCTCAGCAGCCATGCGATAACTCTTGCGCCTACAATAAGACCTACAATAGCTCCGATTCCAAAGGGAAGAAGGATCAGAATTGTTGTAAGATTTAAAGCGGTAAGAGCAGAAAGAATGGTCTTGTAGGTTCCCATAACAACCATCATAAATGATCCCGAAATACCGGGAACGATCATTGAAAAAGCACCAACAAAGCCTGCAAGCATCATGTAGAAGAATGTGCCGACGTTCATGGTAAGAGCCTCGGAGGTATCGTTTTCAACAATGTCGGAGAAAATAAACATGACAACCATGATCGCCAGCATAACCAAAAACGATGCAATTGAGGTAACCTTTGGACGCTTCACCTTTGACTTCTTCAAAAGGAAGGGAATTGTTCCGATGACAACACCCGCGAAGAACCAATTACATTGAGTACCGTAGTTTTCCAAAAGGAATTCGAGCAGGTGGCTGAATGCAAGAATACCGAATCCCATTCCAAGAACGAGAATAAGTGCTTCAAGCCAACGCTTTTTCAGATTTTCAATTTTGAATGAAAGCATGTCGACCATAAGATCGTAGACATTGGTGACAACTGCCATGGTGCCGCCGCTCACTCCGGGTATGATATTGGCAATTCCAACGATCATACCTTTGAGGAAAAGTGCAATTTTTTTCATTTAAATTCCTTTCTTTTATGTCAGAATAATATTATTCTTTGAATTTTCAATTTCTTCGATGAACATTTTGTCAAGGTCGGAAAATGTATATCCGCGTCTGTAAATAAGGGTATCGTGGTAGATCTTTTGCTTCAGATCGGATTTGATCTGTATAAGACCGTACTTGTCCATCATACGCTTTGGCATGGGAGATACCCACATGAAGGTATCTGTGGAGTTTGATAAAATATCAAACTGACTTGCTCTTTCAAATACGAAGATCTTCTTGTCGGTATAGTCGGAGATCTCCGCATTTCTTGCTTCAGCCATGGGCATGGCGGGAACAAATGGGTCGGAATGAGCGATCTCTGTAAAGTGGGAAAGATCCTCTTTGGTGATGGTCTCGTAGCTTGCAAGGGGAGAATCCTTTGAGGTTGCGATAACATAGGAAAACTCAAAGATCTTGGAATATGAAAGATCCTTTTCGTGAAGCACGTTTTTGTAATGCTCCTCAAGCTCCGAGGGATATCTGAGGATACCCAGCTTGTAGTCTGCCTGCATGATGTTATTTATGGTCTTTATACCGTTGGTCTCCTTGTAAAGAAGCTCGAATTTTTTTGTTTTATCGATCTTTTTTGTGAATTCGGTAAAAGCGGCGCCGATATAGCTTGCTCTTGGAACGGAAATGGAAAATTTACCGTTGTCATTTGAGCCCACCTTGTACATGGATTCCACTTCTTCAATTTGAGAAAGGATCTTTTTCGCGTGGAACAGGAATTCTTCGCCCCTTGGAGTAATGGAAATTCCTTTGGAGGTTCTTTTGAAAATTGTCATTCCAAGGCTGTCCTCAAGCTCTTTGATGGCTCGGCTCAAATTGGGTTGGGCAATAAAAAGGTTTTCAGCAGCCTGAGTAATGGAACGGGTCTTTTCAACCTCAACAGCATATTTCAAATGGACTATATTCATAGTTTTACAGCTCCGTTTAATAGAATTCATTTTAAACAAGCTGTATTATATCATTTTTTTTTCTTCATGTCAATAAATTTAAAATTTTTTAACAGATTTTAGTTTTCGTAAAGTTTTCAAAGATATGGAATTGTACTTGACAAAAGAGCGACTATATGTTATAATAATTTTGGGAAAGGGAGTAGCGGACACCATTGGTGTTTACATTACCGTCAACACGGCTATATCCGGTTTTGTAATTAAACGGCGAGACTTATCCGCAATTTTTGCGTGATAAGCCTTTTTTGATTTATGTGAAGAAAATAAGGAGAGAAACATGGGCGATATAATTTGGAATTTGATACTTATGGCAGCGGGCTTTGCACTTCTCATAAAGGGCTCGGATTTTGTTGTTGACGGTGCATGCGGAATTGCGACAAAGCTGAAGATCCCGCAGGTGATTATAGGCTTGACCATAGTCGCCTTTGGAACAAGTGCGCCTGAGGCGGCGGTGAGCTTCAATTCCGCTCTTGAGGGAAGCACCGACATTACTGTTGGTAATATTCTCGGAAGCAATATACTGAATATATTCATCATACTCGGAGCATCCGCCATCATTACACCCCTGACGGTCAACAAAAACATAGTAAAAGCGGATATACCCGTAATGATTGGTGCAACTCTCCTTCTTTTTGCTCTTGGAATTGACGGTTCAGTTTCTTTTTCCGATGCTTTGATACTTCTCGTGGGACTTGTGGGATACATGACATATCTTTTTATGATCGCAAGAAAAAATACCGACGAGGATAAAATCGGGGGAATAAAAATAATGCCAATGTGGCGAGCGGTACTTCTGACAGTTATAGGAATTGCAGGGATCATTTTTGGCAGTGAGCTTTCTGTTGACGGAGCAACAAAGCTTGCAATGATATTTGGTATCAGCGAAAGAGTCATAGGACTTACGGTCGTAGCCCTTGGAACATCCCTTCCCGAGCTTTTCACATCCATTTCAGCGGCAAAAAAGCATAATGCCGATATAGCCATAGGAAATGTTGTGGGCAGTAATATTTTAAATGTGCTTTTTATAGTTGGCGTATCGGGTGTAATTGCCCCTGTAAGCTTTGTTGCCACCTTTATGCTTGATATGGCTGTAGTAATAATTGCAAGCTTTCTTATATACGTTATGTGCATATTCAACGATAAGCTTTCAAAAATAAGTGGAATTGTTATGCTGGGGTCATATGTGGTATATTTCCTGTTTTTGCTGTTGGAATAGGTTATGCTTTTCGTAAAAATTAAGGAGCTGCAAAAAACTCAAACCGAGTTTTACAGCCCCTTATAAAATATTCATATGAAAAGGACGAAATCGGATCAAGAAAAAATCAGATCTTAGGCTCATTCTCATAAGGATGTTTTGGGAATATGGTAGGGGCGAACTGTGTTCGCCCGCGGGAGACCGCAGGTCTCCCCTACGGATACACATAAATTTCGGCAGAGAAAACAAGTTATCTGCCGATTTTATGTGTGTATTAAGGACCGTCGAGGACGCCGGTCCCTACGGATTTTGTGCTAACATCGCGAATGACCCGAAAATAAGGCTCCCTCCGGGGAAACGCTGATTAAATCGCCGCTACGAGGGAGAAAGAGTGAAAATAG
>SVUF01000092.1 GCA_015063395.1 Oscillospiraceae bacterium | reverse complement strand
ACCATGCTACGTGCTTACGGGATTCGTGTATGCCTATATATTCGCCCTTGAATTTACAAAGCATTTCTGAATGCAATAAAGCCGCTGTCATGCGTTTTTCTGCGCTTGGCGGTATATATTCCCGTCCTTCCATAAGGGCTTTTATTTCCTCAAAAATAAAGGGATTTCCCTCTGCTCCCCTGCCAACCATAATTCCGTCGCATCCCGTTGCTTCAAACATTTTTACAGCGTCCTCTGCTGTAAATATTCCACCGTTGGCAATTACGGGGATTCCCACCGCGGACTTAACATTTTTTATGATCTCGAGATCCGGCTCTCCCTGATACATCTGCGCCCGTGTTCTGCCGTGTACACTTATCATTGCCGCTCCGTTTTTCTCACAGATCTCTGCAATTTCAACGGCATTTTTATTGCTGTCGTCAAATCCTGCTCTGATCTTTACAGTTACGGGAAGCTCCGTTGCCTGTGACACACTTTTTACAATTATTCCCACAAGCTCGGGATCCTTCATCAAGGCACTTCCCTCCCTGTTGGAAACGATCTTATGAACAGGACAACCCATGTTTATGTCTATTGCATCGGGAATTACCGTGGATCTGCATCCGCGGTACTGATTTTTTGTAAGCTTCTCTGCCGCAAGTGCCATGATATCGGGATCTCTGCCGAAGATCTGGACCCCGCATGGAGCAATATCCTCATTTATCTCCGCAAGTATTCCCGTTTTTTCATCATTATAATACATTCCCTTTGCAGAAACCATTTCCGTAAAGGAAAAATCAGCCCCATAGCGTCGGCAAATACTGCGGTAGGAAAAATCCGTCACTCCCGCCATCGGCGCCAACATTATGGGGTTTTTCAGTTTTATGCTTCCAAGTTTAAATTCGCTCATAAGAACCTTTGTTTTTGTGAATTAAACCGATCGGGCATGTAAGCCGGGTTCTGTTCTCCGATTGCTCGGAGCTGCATTCATCTATCTTTGCGTACCATCTCTGATACGCTCCGCAAAATTGCGTGCCACCCCCAAAGTAAGTCTGTCGGGCAAACATCTTCAAAAGAAGCTTCAAGGGTGTTGCTTCGGATAGGGTTTACATATACGCACCCAGTTACCTGGGTACAGGTGAGCTCTTACCTCGCCTTTCCATCCTTACCCCACAAGTGAGGCGGTCTATTTCTGTTGCACTTTCCCGGAAGTCACCTTCGGCGGACGTTATCCGTTATCCTGCCCTGCGAAGCCCGGACTTTCCTCACCGTAATACCTTTCGGCAACATACGGCGCGAATGCACAACCCGGTCGGTTACCATGTATTATAATATATTTTCCACGATTTGTCAAGGGAATTATCATCTTTTCAACGTCTTCAAATAGGTCTTGCCGTCATTGGCGATTCTATAGCTTTCCACCGCTTTTTGTATGGCTCTGTTATGGGTTTCTCTGTCAAGTCTTGAATTTTCTATATACGGTACGGCATCACTCCATCTCTTTGCAAGGGCAGTTGCAAAATACCACCCGCGCATCATGTCTATATAATATTCTCCGCCTTTTACTTCTGCAACCATATCGGCATATTCATGCTTAAAATCCTCATCAAGAAAATGATCCATCAAAGCCTTTATTCCAAACCTTACAGTATATATATGCTCCGACTTCAGCCATTTTTCTATATAAGCTATCAGCTTGTCCTTATTGCTTTTAAAGCATTTTGGATTCATTGAATCACATACTGACCAATTGTCAACATGGGGTAAAAGCTCCTCGATCAGCTTGATCCCACTTTCAAAATCCGTATTTTCCGATATTATAAAGCTGTGCAAATGATATTCCTCAAAATACTCATGGGGCAGTGATTTTATAAACTCATGGGCTTTTTGTGTCTTTGTAAGCTCCTTTGCCATTTTTCGAAGCAGGGGAATTCTGACGCCAAGCACCCTGCTTTTGTCAACAGTGGGCATAAGCTTTGCTGAAAAATCCCTGTATTTCTCCTCTTTCAAGGAATACAGCCTTGCTTTTATATCATCAAGCTCAATTTCAATCCCCACAACTCCGTATTCTTTTTGCTCCTCGGGAGAATAGTATTCCTCCATATCGTGATAGTCAGCACACTCTCCCTCGTTATATCCGCATTTTGTCATAGGCAAAGCTCCATAAAGCTCCTTAAAGGAAGAAAACAGGTGTAAAGCCTTAACTTTACAAAACAGCACTCTTTCATTATTGGAAGCGTTGGTAAACATCAGCGTATCGCCAACCCTTATTCCCTTTCTTTTTTCATCGTACAGACGAAGCTCCACAGTTTTTTGACCTGATTCTATCATTGAAAAGGGAGTTTCCCGCAATTTCATTTTATGGATCATACGCACCTCCGTCAAATTTTATACGTCCTTAAAATGATACCATGTTTTTTTGCCCTTGTCAATGATAATATTAATGCCACCGTAACTTCCATGAAATCACGGTGGCATTGTGCTTATCTGTCTTTATTTAAAAATTATTTGACGGATCTCTTTCTTATTATCAGGCAAACGCCTGCCCCAATAGTAAGAATGATGACCGCAATTGATATAATCAGAACTATCTTATTTTTTTCGGGACTCTGATCTCCCAAAACCTTGTCCCCGTCCTCAGGATCCTTATTATCAATATTAATCTGAATGCCATCGTTTTCCTCTACGTCCGTTTCTTTTGAGGACACACCGTCCTCAGTTTCTACGGGAATCGGCACTCTTGGCAAAGTGATGACGTTTTCCTTGTGTGACCAGTAGGCATCGTAGTTAAAGGTTTCCGTATTCATGGATTCACTTGCCGTCCAATCAAAGCTGAAATATCCTACACATTCCTCCTTGTCAAACAGAAACAGTACGAAATCGTATGATTTTCCCATTTCAAGCCTTGAAATAAGGTCTCCTTCAGGAGCAGAAGCCATATCAAGGGCATACATTACGGTATGTTCATCGTAAAAATACATCGCCTTGGCTTCAGTGGTATAGGGTCCGTAATAATCAGAGCGTGTTTTATTGCTTACGCTGTTATCACAATAATACCACTTGAAGGTATAGTCAAAACGCTTGGTTTCTCCAACCATATAGGGATCGTTATACACGGTATACCAATATCTCGTTCCCTCATTTTCCCATTTTTCAAATGGAGAAAACTGTAAATAATCCCCCTCTGAACTGAATTTGTATTCATTACTGAATTTTATATCGGTGAAAATTTCATAATAGCTGAGGGGTATTATGGGCTTCTGCCAATTACCTTTTTCATCAAATCCAAAGGATTTTGCATCGTTAACGTCATCGGCAGTTATTTGGTGAAGTCCCGTGGTATATCCGCTTTTTCTGTCCCGTTTTTCCCAGAACTTATTATAAAGAGCATGAGCTGAGGCGTTTTCAAGGCTCCATATTGTTGGTTCACTGAAAATAAATCCCTCGCAAACACCGTTACTGTTATATACGCTTACGATAAAATTATAAAAACTGCCTGCCAAAAGATCCTTACAAAAATCGTTTTCCTCTGCCAGTGCAACCTGAAGATTGTATTCCGTACCGCTTACCAGCGTCTTGTAGGTTTCAACGGCTACGGTATATGGTCCTTTTACGTCCTGCTCCGTTATTTTCTCAAGATCCGATTTATAATACGCAATTTTCCACGTATATTCATCCATATTTTCATAAAACTTTTTCTCGTTATTGTCCAGACGAACGTTCATGGTAAAAAACGCCCGTGAACACCATTTACCGTCATCGGAAAACGGCCATAGCTCAAACGTGTTTTCTGCCAAAGCTCCCGACACAAAGGCATTAAGCTCTCCTCCGTACTCATGGAAGATATCATATTCTCCCGTACCGTCCGCATATGAAATTACAGCCATCGATATAATCATGATTATTACACTGACTGTCAACGCCGCAAATGCTACTGATTTTCTTTTCATAGTACCATCCTCCTGATCTTTTTCGTTTTATTATAAATCACATCGAAATAAAAGTCAATATTTTTTATACTTACTTGTTTTTCCCTTTCACTTATATACTCGCAAGCTTTCCCTTTTGGTTGCGCAAAAAACAAAAAAGTTCCTGAATTTTTTCAAGAACTTTTTATTTTGCTATTTATTCAAGCAAATTCCGCTGCTTGTAAAGGCATACCACACTCCGCCTATATATCTTGACTCGGTACACATGTAACCCGAGCCGTTGGCTGAGCCTTCGGCATAGAAATAATAGTAGCAACCATCAATATACTGCCAGCCTGTCTGCATTTCTCCGTTTATATAGTACCTTGTGGTAGAGTTTTTCTTTTGTATATTTCCCGCGCTGTTATTGTTTACCTCATTTGCGTATTCACAATTTACAAAGCCTGTATAAAGTATCCTGCCATCTTCTCCGTAGGTATAATCAATACCGCCGATGCTTCCCGAGGATTTGAGAGCATAGGGCTTTTCCGAGCTTGTTGCATAGAAATAATAGATCTTATTGCCTATATACACCCATTTTGTTGCCGCCTGTCCGTAAACATCGTCGCTTGCAAGGAAATAATAGGTCTCGCCATTGATCGCATGCCATCCTGTTTGTATTACTCCGTTTTCATAATAATACAAAAGTCCTGCCTTGGTCTGCAAACCGTTCAAAGCCTTTACAGTGTGGTCTGCGTTGAACTGTCTTGTATATCCTCCAAGAACATAGCTTTCCTCAGTGACCATATAGCCCGTAGTTGAAAGGAAATAATAAAGACCTTGGGGATTCTGCGAATACTGCTCATATACACCGTTTACCACCCTTGGACCCGATCCGTCGGCATGACGCCAACCAATGACCTGACGTCCGTTTTCATAGCACAGTGTTCCCTCCTCTGTTTCCACAAATCCGTTGGCAATCTGAAGTCCAACACTGGTGTTCCAGATATAAAATACACCGTCTATCTTTTTATTATAGTTTACGACCTCGAAGCTTTCCTTGTCAGCATAATAGGTCTTTTCATTGTATTCAAAAAATCCACTGACCTTTTCTCCGTTTTGGAAATAATACAGCACTCCGTCAACGGTATAAAGTCCGTTTTCAATTTTGCTTGACTGAATTGAGTTGCAGTCCATACACTGATATATCAGATCATATTCGCTTGTGGCGGAAACAAAGCTCCATACGTGTTCTGCATATTCCGCTTCGCCGCACTCACACTTGCGAACATGAGTATCACCGTTGTCAACCCAACCCGACATTGAATGCTCATGTGCCCACTGCCAAATTGCATAGAGAGTGACCTCAAGGCTTCCGCTTTCAATGTTTGCAACAATGCTTTCGGGATATATGGGCTTTGACGGTTCAATCACATTTGTGCCATCGGGGTCAAGTGACCAACCCTTGAAATAGTATCCCTCCTTGGCAAGTCCCATTTTTTCCGGATCTGCAAGTCCGTTTTTATACTCAACTCCAAATTTCATTTTGTCCCCAACCGCCTCTGAAGCTTTGGAGTCAAATATAAGGGAGTCCTCGATATAATAATCCGAGCCCCAAATATCAGCTATCTTTGAGACAAATTTTGAAACAACTGTCCAGCCTGTTTTGGAACCAACTGTGGTTTTGCCCCAATAATATCCGTTTCCGTAAACGATCTCGTCCTTTGATACCTCAAACTCAGCTCCGTATGAAAGTACACCGACAACACCGTAAGACGTACCGGGACCCGATCTTACATTAAGTCCGTTGTCCGACTCAACCTTGTATCTGTAGCCCCGCAGTTCAGAGTTCAGGATCTCTCCGCCATTGGAATTATAATTTACTTTAAGGGTGGGAGTATCAACATAATTTGATGCCCTTGAAATCGCCATATCCCTGTTGTTATAGCAGATCCTGTGCTTTCTGACACAGCAATATCCGTCAGGATAAACTCTTGCGTTGCAGTCAATTACAGTGATGCCTGTCTCATCTGCATCAATGATCATTGCTGAGTGTCCCGAATATGCAGTTTCATACCTGATAATATCTCCCGGCTTTGCATATTTTTCTATATTGCTTTGTGTGAAGGCTACATCATCAACCACTCTGTCATATGTAACGATATCGCTGTTTGTTGTTGAAAAAACATACCACATCGCAAAATTCGCAAAGCCATGGCATGACCATCCCCGAGGATAGCCCGAGCCTCCGCCGGGATATGCATGTCCCGGGATCTGACCGTAAGATACCTCTCCGAACATTTCATGGAACCACTCTGCTTCAAAAACATTGGCGTTATAGCATTTTGTGCATGCACTGTTTCCGCATGATTTGCCCGTGGTAGTAAAGTATTTGCCGTCTAAAAGCTCAACAAGCTTATCGATTTTCTCCACAACCTGGGACTCACATTTATCGGCAGCCTCAGTATATACAGCGCCGTAAATGCCGTGATCTTTGATTGATAAAAATGCTGAAAATACAAAAATAAATGCTAATACTAATGCAATTCCTTTTTTCATAATTCACCCTTCAATAAATCGTTCCAAATAATAGAATAACATATTTGTCTCATTTTGTCAAGTGTCCCAATATTTCGGGGGTTTTCGATGGAATATTGTAATGACCTTTTTTATTTTATGTACTCACCTATAATTGAAAAAACAGTAAAGAGGATAAAAAGCAATTCCGCATACCCCGTAGCAAAAAAGATCCATATGCCCCGTCTTCCCATCTCCTCCTTTGACAAGAGCTCAAACCTTTTGTTGTATGTTTTTACACGGATTACAATGGAAATGACCATTAAACTCAAAAGCCAAAAAACCAATATTTCAGTGGGAAGCTGTATATTAAAGATCTTTTGAACCAAAACAAATATCCCCAAGCCAAGCAAAAAACCGCCAATATACATTGCCAAAATACAACTGTGAATAAACATTATCTTTTTCATTTTAAACTCCGCCTCACCATAATTTTAAAAATTGATTTATATTTTTCAGCACCGTAAATCTGCAGCAACAGCACTGTGCCGCTTTTAAAACAGTGATTTATTCTCTTTTTCGAGATATCGAGGGTGCAAACCCGAGAATATATATTTATTTGTTTTATATTTGTTTTTATATTTGTTTTATATTTGGTATAGGTTCAACAATTTTGTTTCATCCATTCCACAAATTTGTTCCATCCATTTCACAATTTTGTTCCATCCACTCCACAATTTTGTGTAATCGATTTAACAATTTTGTTGTTGTGTCACTGCCCTTAATGGCTGAGTCATTTTTTCATTTGCTCCGTTCCTTGTTTTCTGCCGCTTCTTGTATTAAAATTATATCAAAAAAACATCCCAATGTAAATAACAAAAGTCCTATTTTTGTCATTTACTTTCACTTTTTCGGGTGGTATAATTTATACAGGGTTGAAAGGGGTTGGGGAAATTGGGGAAGCGATGATTTTTTCGCAGGGGCGAACTGTGTTCGCCCGTTAAAAAATGCCTAAAACAAGGCTTTTCGGGCGACCGCAGGTCGCCCCTACGGCTCGTTCGCGATATTAGCACAAAATCCGTAGGGACAGGCGTCCTCTGTCAAGAGCATGATTGTAAACAATTGTGCAAGAGGATTGTATACACATTTTATGTTCAATCTTTACGCTTTTGGAAGCCGAACGGAGCGTAGCGGAGAGAGGCTTCCAAAAGCGGCGCGCGGCTCAATCGAGGCGCG
>SVUF01000091.1 GCA_015063395.1 Oscillospiraceae bacterium | reverse complement strand
ACAAAAACAACCAAAATTGAACAACGCGGTTATTGTATTGTTACGTATCATTTGTTATAATATAATCGGAACAAGCATTTGTTACTTTATTTTGGAGGAACAACATGAACATATTTTTGAGTGAGCAACTGAAAAAGCTGCGTAAAGAGAAGGGAAACACGCAGGAAGAATTGGCTATGCATCTTGGAATTACTACCCAAGCTGTTTCAAAATGGGAACGCGACGAAGGTTATCCCGATATTACACTTTTGCCTACCATCGCCTCCTATTACAATGTAAGCGTTGATGATCTTCTTGGCGTTGGAAAAATTGAAAAAGAAAAGAAGTTGGGGGAGTATTGCGACAAAGATGCGGAACTGTTTCGGGCGGGAAAGACCTCTGAGCGTGTTGATTTGTGGAGAGAAGCGCAAAAGGAATTTCCCAATGATCCATTGGTTCTTAATAACTTGATGTATGCCTTGGATGCCGCTGATACAAAGAAATACGCCGACGAAATAATCGAATATGGAGAAAGAATTTTGACTGAGTCCACTGATAATTTTCTACGTGGTGGAGCTATTCAGTGTTTAAGTTTTACTTACTATTTTGCTAAAGGGGATGTTGAATCTGCCAAGAAATATGCAAAAATGGCTAACAGTTATTCGATTACTTCAAATCAGTTAATGGCGCATATCCTTGAAGGCGATGAGGCAGTGGAGCTTTGTCAATCAAACATTCAATGCCTTGTTGATATGATCTGGGGCAACACTTTGATTTTGTGCAGAAAAGGAAACTATTCCCCAGAGGATCGTATAAAAGCATTTGAATTTGTAATTGATTGCTTTAATTTGCTGTATTCCGATGGAAACTGTGGATTTTATCACGAAAGGATTTGCGGTTGCTATAAAGAGCTTGCTGACTGCTATTTAAAGCTTGGTAAGGAGGATCTGATGTTTACTTGCCTTGAAAAAGTTGCGGAACATGCTGTTAAATACGATAACCGTAAAGATGGTATGTATACAGCATTTATGGTGAACAAAGTTGAGTTATCTGTAAATGATGCATATAAGAATTATACCGAAAATCAATGCGGTTTGCTTTTGAAAGTTTTAAGAAAAGATGCTTTTGCACACTTGCAGAAAGATACTCGTATGAGGAAAATAATTAAAAAGCTGACTCCTGTGGCAATTATGTAATAAATTTAGAGTTGCACTTTTGTAATATGAGCACAGAAAAAAGCACTTGCGAGAGCAAGTGCTTTTGTGTTAGCATCTCATTCCCACTCCACAGTTGCGGGAGGCTTTGATGTGATGTCGTAGGTTATTCGATTAATTTTCGGTATTTCATTTACGATTCGAACAGACACACGGTCGAGGACATCATATGGAATACGGCTCCATGAAGCAGTCATAAAGTCGTTGGTCTTTACGCTTCGGAGCACCAAGGCGTGTTCATATGTACGCCCATCACCCATTACGCCAACACTTTTGGAGTCAGTGAGAACGGCAAAATATTGACTGCATATGTCAGTCAGTCCTGATTTTTCAATTTCTGACGTAAAAATACTGTCGGCAAGGCGAAGTGTGTCCAGCTTTTCTTTAGTGACTTCACCGAGAATTCTGATGGCAAGTCCGGGACCGGGGAATGGCTGACGGTAAACTATACTTTCGGGAAGTCCAAGTTCCTTTCCAAGTTTTCTGATCTCGTCCTTGAAAAGACAGCTCAGAGGCTCTAAAATATCCTTGAAGGACATAAGCACCTCGGAAGGTAATACTCTGTTGTGGTGAAGCTTGATAACTCCTGCGCCACCCTCCCCTGATTCGATAACATCGGGATAGATCGTGCCTTGGGCAAAGAAATCCTTTTTGGTAATGCCGAATTTTTCAGCTTCGTCAAGGAATACGTATCCAAACTCGCGGCCGATGATCTTCCTTTTTTCTTGGGGATCGCGGATGTTTTTCAGCTTTGAAAGAAATCTGTCTTCTGCATCTACAACTACAAGATTCAAGTCCATGGCAGAAAAAATTTCTTTGATCTTGGCACTTTCGTTCATGCGCATACAGCCGTGGTCAACATATACACATGTCAATTTATTACCGATTGCACGTGAAAGCAGTGATGCAAGAACGGAGGAATCAACTCCGCCGGAAAGAGCCAAAAGGACTCTGCCGTCACCGATTTTTGCGCGTAGATCTGCTATGGCATTTTGGCAAAAGCTGTCCATTTTCCAACCGCCTTTGGCGTGACAGATGTTATAAAGAAAGTTGTAAAGTATCTTCGAGCCATATTCGGTGTTGTCAACCTCTGTATGAAACTGTACTCCGTAAAGAAGTCTGCCGTCAGTGATTGCCGCCATAGGACAGGAGGCGGTTTTGGCAACGGAGGTGAATCCATCGGGAAGCTTTGAAATATAATCTCCGTGGCTCATCCAAGTAATACTTTTTTGAGGAATATCCTTGAAAAGAGGGCACGAGATGTCAAAAACAGTTTCTGTCCTTCCATATTCCCCAAGACTGCTTTCCTTTGCGGAGGAAACAACTCCGCCAAGTGATTGGGCGATGAATTGACAGCCGTAGCATATTCCAAGAATGGGAACGTTCAGTGTAAAAATGCTTTTGTCAATGGAGGGGGCGTCTTTTTCATAAACACTGTGTGGTCCGCCTGTAAGGATAATTCCAATGGGATCAAACTCTCGGATCTTCTCTATGGAAACGGTGTAGGGCATAAGCTCACAGTAAACATTGTGTTCTCTGACACGTCTTGCGATGAGCTGATTATACTGCCCGCCAAAATCAATAATCAATATTTTTTCCTTCATATGCTGACTCCTTTTTTAATTTTATAGGTAATTGTTTATTTGGAAAGCGGAAAAATTAAAAGTGCGCACTGTTGCGGAGTGCCGCTTTACCTGTAGGCTGCTTTAATGATAGCATTTGTGACATGATAATACAATTACCCCAAAAACGCTCCGAAAAAAATTTTATGTATGTTTTTCTGTGCCAAAGAGGCTTTCATAGTATTCATAGGGGAAGTGATTGTCAAGGCTGACTCTTTCTTCAAATCCGTGGAAATCACTTGCGGCAGAGGAGCGAAGGTTGTATTTTTTTGCAAGGTTTGCAAGCTTTTTTCGTGTAGCTTCATCGTAGCGGCTGTAGGCAACCTCAAGGGCAGCTTTTTCTCCGCCGAGAGCTTTGAATTTTGCTACAAGCGCCTCGGATTCTTCCTCGGTAAGACTATAATAATAAAGATGGCAAAGCACGGGAATTCCGCCTGAAGCAAGGATAGCATCAACGGCTTTTTCAATGGTGATGTATCTGTGTGGATTTTCAACATAGGCAAGACGCTGACCGAAAGCGCCGATATATCGGTCAAAAGCCTCGTCAACCGACTCAACAAAGCCCCTATGCTTCATTGCTTTGGCAATATGCATACGTCCGATTCGTATGCTGTCGGGTGTCAGTGAGCATATGTCGTCATAGGTACCGAGGTCAATGCCAAGCTCTCGAAGCTTTTGGAGAATCGCGTTGATATAGGGACGGCGGTCATCGGTATTAAGAGCGAGGGTATCGCGTAAGTATTGATTGTTTTTGTCAACGTCAAGTCCGATTACATGGATCTCGGTTTCCCCATACATTGTGCTGATTTCAACACCGTCAATAAGCTTAATGTCGGGGTGCTTAAGCTGAAGATCACCAAGCTCGTCGCAAAGCATATTGTGGTCCGTTATGGCAAGGACACCGATCCCTGCATTTTTGGCGGCGATAACAAGC
Organism: Oscillospiraceae bacterium; assembly: GCA_015063395.1. GTDB lineage: Bacteria > Bacillota > Clostridia > Oscillospirales > CAG-272 > SIG714. The sequence goes on along the minus strand of SVUF01000091.1, from coordinate 4,074 downwards.
TCCTCGGGGGAGAGCTGTCCATCGGATCTTTTTGTGTGGGTGTGAAAGTCTACATAAAAATTTTTCATAGTTAATCAGGCAGTCTAAACTGCTTTTCCTCCTTTTTTTATCTGATTACAGTATAGACTGCTCCGATGTTGAAATCAATAACCCAAAAATGATAAAAAATAATAAATTTTGATAATATTATGTTTCATATACGCTCCAAAAACAACGAAAATGTTTTTTGATTGTATTGACAAAGCCAAGAATGGGTGCTATACTTTAGGCATATGGAGGTGGTTTTGTGAATAAGACGGTAACACTCAGAAGGATCAAGGACAGTTGGCAGGGTTGTGCGAAGATACTTGATATGAATGACGGGGATTTCTGCAAGGCGGTTTTTCCTGATGCATATGATGAAAGAAGGTCGGGAGACGGACTGCAGAAAAAAAGAGGGAGAAAGGATGTCGGAATGTTGGATCTGGCAGACTCCACGATAAGAGGCTTGATGGCAGGCAACCGCAAAAGCTACGGACACGGTCAAGAGGCATATGTTGCGGCAGAGTTTACTCACCATTTGAGATCCCACCTTGCAACAGGAGCGTCCTTCAGACTTATAGGCGGCGGTACGATCAGCTATAAGAACTCCATGCTTGACAAGATCGGAGCGCTTGTATCAGTGACAACTCCTGCAATAACTGCAGAGCATCGGATATTTTCAAATCTTTCCGTTCTTGATGTGTGGGAAAATGAATGTGAGGATTCGTTGGCACTTGAAAAGGCGGTAAAGGAGCTTTTAGGCTTCAATACTAAGGAAGCTATAATATATGCACTGTTTCTATACATACTTTGCGCGGTGTTTGGAGAGAATATTTCGGACCTTTCGGAGCTTTACAGTCCCGATTCGATCTTGCAGGTGTATGAAAGCTCTGACATGCTTGACAGGATATACACGAGAAACCATTTGCCCCTCAGTGAAATTGATGAAAACTACGATTATGTGGAGAAATATAATTTATATTTATTCCGACGTACAAAGAATTGGCTTTTCGACGGGGCAACCTTGACATTTGAGAAGGGAATTGACAACAAATACGTTGCCACGATGATACTTGCCGACAAAAATACTGGTACGGGGGGCGAAATGCTTGATGTACGGCCGATACGCCGTGAATTCAGGGGAGCGCCCGTTGTTAGTGTCGGCGACGAGGCGGTGTATATAATTTTCAAAGAGGAGTCCACGGAGAAATTTGCCATAATGAGCTTCAGGTATCAAAAGTTCACAACAGGAAAAATGTATTATCGCACAGGCGCACTTATCATTGCAGATCCCGATCTTACAAAAAGGCATTATCCATTGATGCAAAAGGTGTGCATATGCAAAAAAAAGCTTGATGAGGGAGATCTTGAGACTGTAAAGGGAATGCTTTCAACCTCGGACTCACAGATCGTAATGACTGAGGATCAGTTGGAGGACTTCTCGGGAAGGATCAAGGAAGCGGGATATCCTTGGGCAGAGGAGTTTGAAAAAAGCTATAAGGATTTTATAAAAATGCACAGTAAGAGGGTATACGTTTTTGATGAAAATGAGATCATTGCAAGTACCTTCGGAGATTTTACAGAGGAACAGCGTATGCAGATCATGCTTATGCTGAAGGCTGCGGCGGCACCCTCAAAGGGCAATTCATATAATTTTGTCAGCACAGGGGAGCATATCGATTTTCACAGGCTGGTAAAAGAAAAATAAGAAATAATGTACGATCCGCATTTTTACACACTGACGAAACTGTGATTTTTTCAAAAAATATGGTATAAATAAGTATGAATTTATGTATCATCGGAGGAAAAAATGAAAAGAAGTAATTTATGTATGTTTGTTGTATTTATTTTGTTGGGACTGATGCTTTTGACCTCATGCTCCTCAAGTGATGTTGACCCCGTGGTTGACGATTTCGGGGGAATTACAGTAAGCTACATGACCAAACGGGAAATTGATGCGTCAAAGGAAAAGGTTGGAGCTACAATGCAGATGCTTAAGGAAAATGGATTGCTTGACGGTAAATACGGAATCAATGTAGCCATGGCACTATTTGATTTTGATCTTGACGGCACTCCCGAGCTTCTCAGTTTTTTGGACGGCGGTTCATCGGGCTCACTGTATGCCGATATATATGACATAAACACCAAGCAATCCATCGGCACACTTTACATAGGCAGATTTGGCTCAACAAGCTTCAAGGGGTCGATATGTGTATATGTAAATGCTGCAGGAGAATACAGAGTTATTGAATACGGCACAACTCAAAGCGGATTAAGCCACAGATACAGAACTGTCGGTGAGTATAGCTACAGCAAGGCAAAGAACGAGCTTGAATACACAGGGCTTTTTTCAAGTGAACATATAGATGATAGGGGCTTGAGTCTCGAAGAAGATATAAATACCAAAGGATATGTAGATGTAAAATATAAGAAAGACGGTGTGGTTGTCGACCATGATGACTATTATAAAGAGTTTGAAGATTTTCTGAATGAAAATACAAGACTTTCAAATACAGGAATAGTATTGATTTATTGGAAAGATGTAGAGGACGACACCGCAAAAATGTGCGATGCACTGTTTGAAACGGAGCAGAGCTTTATAAAAAAATAATGTTATGGAGGGAATGCTGTGGAAAGTGCTGTTGACAGAATAATAAAATACGGAAAAGAGTATTTGAGCATTGGCATAACTGAAGATGGAAGTGGCAGGAAAAGTTTTGGGATCCCATGGGAAGCCACATGCCAAGCCTATAACATGAAGCTGCCCGATGTGTATTTTTCTCCGGAGGAAATAAAAGATCATCTGGTCATAGAAGAGCTTTTGAAGCATAAGGTGGTTGGCTGCTATATCTTCACAGCCATCGATGATTATTCCTTCTTGAAGAATTTCCGTGATATCAGGGATCTGACCATATATGAAGGGGTAAATCTAAAGGACATATCATTTATGAGGGACCTTGAGGTTTGCAAAATGCTGACCCTTCACAAAGCGCATCTTTCGGATCTTGAAGATATTTTTGCTTCAAAAAGACGCATAAAAAAGGATCTTTTTTCGCCATATATGACATGTCTCGCCCTTGATGATTGTATTATAGATGATTATGGCACAATGTTTGACGGGGGCATAAGCTTTACGGAGCTTATAATATTTCAAAATGAAAACAGTAAAGAGGAGGAAAAGCTTATGGCGTATAAAAAGCCAATTCCTGTCCATACATACAGATGCTATATCTTCAGGGAGAAAACGAAGGAAGAGAAAAAAGAGGGGCTTGATCAATGAAGGTAATATTTCTTGACATTGACGGAGTAATGAATTCCAAAAGCTACGATCTTGAAAGAAAAAGCGACAAAGGGATAATGGATCCAACAAGAGTGGAGCTTTTGAAAAAGATCATTGATAAAACGGGAGCGGAGATCGTTTTGACAAGCTCATGGAGGCGCGGATGGTCGAGGTATGAAAACGCCTGCTTTGGAGGAGGAAAAATTCTTTGGCAGGAGTTTTCAAGGGCGTATATCGAGGTATATGACAAAACAGATGAGCTTGGAGACAGGACCAAGGAAGTAAAGGCGTGGCTGGAGGATAATCCCGAAACAGAGGAATTCGTGATCCTTGACGACATTCACTTTGGTTGGGAGGATCTTGATGACCGCGTTGTAAAAACAAGCTATTATACAGGCAGAGGTCTTGAGGAACACCATGTAAACGAAGCTGTAAAAATTTTGAACGGTGAACGGTGATGCGCTATCCTTTCGCAACAAAGAGGAGGCAAAGCTCTGCAAAAACTGATATGATGGCACTTGACAAATTGTGTAAATTATGATACCATATAAACAGAAGATACTGCAGATTCCAAACCGGCAGTATAGTTAAAATCTCATACTGCTTGAAAATAGAATACAAAAATAAAATGATACGCATAGGAATGCTGTAGTATAACAGCCGACCTGTGCGATTTTTTGATATTTAAATGCCTCTGTCTTATAGAAAAACACGGCTGCACAGGGCAAAAAACGTTAATTATCCCAAAAATCATATCGATTATCCCAAAAATC
>SVUF01000090.1 GCA_015063395.1 Oscillospiraceae bacterium | reverse complement strand
AGGCTCTCCCTCAGGGAGAGCTCCCGCGGTAGCGGGTGAGAGGGTAGTCGTTGCAACAATTTGCCCTCTCCGTCGGCTACGCCGCCACCTGAAGGTGAATTGGCGTGGAACGGCAAGAGAGGCTGGCCTGGGCCACTCCCAAACGGGAGAGGCTTTTCTTTATCCCATTATATCACAAATCGGCAGAGAAAACAAGTCCTCTGCCGATATTTATATGTGTATCCGTAGGGGAGACCTGCGGTCTCCCGCGGGCGAACACAGTTCGCCCCTACCGTGTTCCGAAAACTTCCTTATGAGAACCAGCCAAAGCAAGTGCTTTTTTCAACTAAATCCGTCCTTACAGACGGGGTAAATCACACTTGCGTGAGATGAAATCCTTCTTTGCGGGGAGAGATGGGACGGATTTAATTTCATCTGAGGCGAAACATCGAAGATTCCACAAAAAACTTGCCACAACAGGTTGCGGATGATATACAAAGCTTACGTATTGACTTGTATAATAAAATGTGGTATAATGATCCAACCGATAAATAAATATGTTGGTGAGGTGAAATTTTGAGCTTTGGAACGTACTTGCCCATAATATTTCTGTGGGTTATCATATTTATTGTGTTACGCAATCGACGAAAAACAATTTTTATAAGACAAATTATTGAAAAAAGAAAAAACGGAAAAAAAGGAGACAATTCAGAAATGAAAGAGCTTGCGGAAAAATTTATTGGAAAAGAATGTATAATTTACTCCTTTGACAGCCATCAGCTTGAGGGTACTATCAAGGAAGTTACAAACGGAGCTATTCTTGTTGAAAAGGACGGCAATCTTGAAGCCATCAATCTTGACTTCATACTTCGCATCAGAGAATTTCCCCGTAACAAAAACGGCAAGAAAAAATCCGTGGTCTTGGACTGATAAAAACCATCGTTGACACCCCATTCCTTTTATGCTATAATTATTTTACAGCATTGGAATGGGTGTTTTTTATATCTAAATATTTCTTATATATATTCCCTTCCCTTGAATTTTTTAAATTCGAAACTTTTTCTGTTTTTTTTGCAACCTTGGAGAAATTTTTGCGAGTATATTGTTGAAAGGACTTATAGATTGGAGGTGAGGCTATGGACGACAAAAAAATTGTTGAACTGTTTTTTGCAAGACATGAAACGGCGATATCTGAAAGCGCCCGAAAGTTTGGTGCGTATCTTCATTCGATTGCACTAAATATTCTCGGCAACCATGAGGATGCTGAGGAATGTGTAAACGATACCTACATAGATGCATGGAACTGTATTCCACCTCACAGCCCCTCAAACCTTTCCACGTTTTTGGGAAAGATCACCCGTAGGATCTCAATTGACAGGCTTCGCAGAAGAACTGCAAAAAAACGCGGAAGCGGAGAAGCGGAAATTATTCTTGACGAGCTTCAAGGCTGTATTCCATCAAATGATTCCACTGAGGAGCAGTTCGATGCAAGAATGCTTTCCGAAATTATTAATTCATTTGTCAAAACCTTACCGGAAAGCTACAGAAACATTTTCATTTGCCGATATTGGTACATGGACTCCCTTTCCGATATCTGCATTAAGTTCGGTTATTCCGAAAGCAAGGTAAAATCCATACTTCACCGCACCCGCGAAAAGCTCAGAAAAAAACTAAAAAAGGAGGGATACTGATTTGAAGGATTTTGATATTCTCGACGCCATCGGCAATATTGATGACGATCTTATAATCGGAGCAAGGAAAATTAATACAAAAAGAGCTTCTCGCCGTAAAATGATATTCGGCTCTCTTTCAGCAACTCTTTTGTTATTCATTGCTTTGCCACTGCTCATTCTTCTTCCTAAGCTTATAAACAGTGAAGATCCTCCAAAAACAATACTTCCGCCCCCTGCAACAGTCCTTCCCCCTGAGACTTCCACAGTCCCTGAAACCACCCATTCACCCTATGAGACACCCCCACCTGCCACTTCTCCTTCTGATTTTGTTCCCTACCCCATATTCGACTGGAAAAACAGACCTTCTGACGAGGAAATTCAAAAATACACTGTAAATGTAACGGCAGACGGCACAGAGCTTATTATTACTAACAAGACCATAAAAACGGGTATGCTCATCTGGTTTGCAAATGTTCTTTACAATTCTCCGGAAAGTACTGTCTCCGCTGCAGAAATTGAGGCGTCAAAAAACAAAATTGAAATTACAGTTTCACACCCCGACTACAACTCCATCGATTTCGTTGCGGTATCGGGATACATTGTATCCTACACCAAATCCCAAACCTATGTATTTGAGCTTCACGACGATCTTTACAACGAGCTTTTGCTTATGCTTGGCTACTGCGACGGTCCCATTGAAATATCCTATAATGTTGACTCGGTTATTGATATTTTCGGAACAAAAATCGTCACCTTCACCGTCAAAGCACGAAACGCAGGAGAAGGCTTTATTTATACCGCAGACCCCGGGCTTCTTTGGAGCGAAGCCATGCTTTTCAATGAAAATATAACTTTTTCGGAGAAAGAAAGAGTCTATGACAATGTACATTCAGTAAAGGTCTTCAAAAAAGGAGACTGCTCCGAAATTCAGTTAACCTTCGTTGTACACGACAAATACAGATCCTATGATCTTTTCCTTCAGTTCAACGGTCACAAGGTTACATTCCACGATGCTTTGGAATTTGATCAATGATCACCGTTTGTTTCATGCATAATTCTCTACAATAAAAAAAATAAAAGGAGGAGCCTCTATGAAAATCAAAATTACAACTGCGCTGTTACTGTTGTACGCTTTGCTTTTGTCCTCTTGTACCACCTCCGGAGCCTTGACAACAATACCTCCGACCTCACCCCCCCCTACAAGTGCAATTGCCTCCACTCAACCTACTTTCATCAGCGACAATATAATTACCAAAAAAATATTCACTCCCCATAGCTTTGAGGTCACCTTTGCCGCAGAAAAGATCAACTATAGCCGCGGCGATACAGTGGTTGTCCTCATTACTGTAAAAAACATTGGAGAAGATTATACAATCCCTTCCGCTGACGCCTTTTCTTCACCGAATTTATTCTTCAGGGGTAGTAAATATGCCTCCATGTCAATTGTCATGTCGGGGGAATTATCGGGGGAATCATCTCCAAAGCTTGACACCGGAAATGTTTTACCAAAAGGAAAAGCTATAACTCAAAAATTCACAGTGTCAACTGATCAGACCTTGGACGTATGTACCTATGATTTTGAATTTATGCTGTTTGGAGAAAAGGTCATATTTTCCCGAGCTGTAACGGTATTCAATGACCCTGATATTTCCTTTGAAGCGCTTTATATAATGAGCAAAAAAGCAATGCTCGCCTACTATATTAAAAGCGAAAAGGTGCTTGAAGACTACCGAATAAGCATCCGTAAGCTTAATGAGGGATCATTTCTCGTTTCATACATGCTATACATCGGCAAATACGAAGCGGGGCAGATCAGCTTCACACTGACCCCTGACCCCGGATTAGTCACCACACAAAGTACCACCGCAAACAATTACAATTATTTTGCAGGGACAGTTTCCCAGAATATGATGGACAATGCGGAGATCAATCTTCTAAAAAAAATCAATGACTATATTGCAGAGAACAGCGACTCTCCCATTTTCGACATTGATGAGCGTTTTTATCTTGATCTGGATAACGGTACGCTGCGGCTTAAAGCAACTATTGTTCTTTCAGGACAATCGGGCATAACCTTCAGCGAGATCATTGATGTTGACCCCGACTATGAAACATGGGATAAGCCCGTTATTTATCTCTATCCCGAAGTCCCCACCGATGTAAGCGTAAAGCTTGACGTTAACGGTAAGCTTACTTTCACCTACCCTGCCTATACTGACGGTTGGAAGGTTACAGCATATCCCGACGGTACTCTTGTTGACAAGGCAACTGGCAAGGAATATTCATATCTGTTCTGGGAATCAAGAATGAACATTGAATTTGACTTATCCGAGGGATTTGTAGTTAAAGGCGAGGATACCGCTGAGTTTTTACAGGATACCCTTTCAAAAATGGGATTGACTCCCCGTGAATACAACGAGATGATCGTTTATTGGCTTCCAAAAATGCAGAACAATAAGTATAACCTCATTACGTTCCAGCAGGAAGCCTACACGGACAACGCAAAGCTGCATATCGATCCTGCACCCGACAGTATGCTTCGTGTGTTTATGGCATTCAAAGCCCTTGAAGAGCCTATTGAAGTAACAGAGCCTACCTTTGAAGCCTTTGAAAGACGTGGCTTTACAGTAGTCGAATGGGGCGGAACGGAAATTAAATCTTAAAACAAACAGTGAAAGGAGTTTATTATGAAAAAATTTATAGGTCTTGCTTTATCACTTGTATTTATTCTTACACTTTTTTCCTGCGATCAAGCACCTGCCACCGAGCCGCAATCACAACAGCCCTTAACCGCAGACGGACCTGATAAGCTGAAAATATTTTCTGATTTTGTAAGTGACAATCTGAATATTTACGATGATGGCAAATTGTCATTTTTACACCTTTCAAAATCCTTGATTTACAATGATCCTGCAATTGAGGATTCGTTGTCCGATAACAAAAATACAATAATTGCTGACTCATTCCCTTTGGGTCAAGACACATTTTCCACAGGAAGCGGTCTATTCATTAAGGATAAACCCTTGGGAGAGCATTTCAACATCTCAGAGGAATACCACATATATGATGACGGCAGGGCTGTAAATTCAGCAAGGCTTTTTATAACTCATTATATAAGCGGAATGGCACTTCCTTTTGAAATCACCTTTGAAACTGACATAGACGAGGCTTTGAAAATGATTACAGATCTCGATATAAGCTTCAAGCCCAATAAAGACTCCGACACCGATATGACCCTGTATTCAAACGGCAATGAAATGCTGATTTACAGCAATTTGAACGCCATTAGGGCTCCTGTGGATTATATGAATCCCCACAGGATAGTCTATACCGGCAAATACACCTATACCAACAAAAGCGGTTATGAAACAGAGCGTACAGAAAAGGTATCTCTTAATTTTGACACCTTTAATGAGACTCTCTGCGAAGTTATTATTGAGGTAGAGGAAAGCTATAATATTCTTGCAACACAGACGACGAGCCAATAGCAACAATCATACATTAAATCCGATAGATTCTTTCATTTTTCCAAATAACCCGAAAGGAGACCGTTATTATGAAAAAAATCACCATGCTATGCATTTGTCTTGCTCTTTCTTTAGCACTATCATCATGCGTCACTTCAGTTATTCCCACACCGTTTTTGACAACTCCAACTCCAATCCCAACTGACACGGATACAAATACTCCCATAGATCCCGATACAATAAAAACCCCGATCCTTGTAGTTCCCACAGAAACACCAACGCCAAGTCCCCCAAGACCTGAAGAACCGATGGTATTTCCAAACATAAAGGTTGGCAAAAAGCTTACAAGTGCTTCTCTTGGCAAGGTAGAAGCATGGCCAATGGAAGACAATGGAACATGGAATGCAAGAGCGTTTTTGGACATTTCACTTCACATCGATATTTCGGAGGGAGATTTTTCCAAGGACTCGGAATACACATGGCAGCTTTATTTTTGCGATGCCGATTATGAGCAAAGCATCAACGATAATCTAAAGGGTCCCTACACTCTCAAGCTGAATCCTACAAAGCTTGCTCGTGCCGACAGCGTTTATACCTACCGCCTATCCCTTGCCGACTGTCCCGAGGGCGATCCCACTGCTCTTTTGGAGACTAAACAGGATTATTGCTTCCTTTTGACCGTAAATAAAGACGGCAAGCCTATTGGATACACCTACAAATATTACACATGGCTTAAGGGTTATGCCGATCAAAGAGATATTTTCTTTGATTTTTGGAAAAATCGCGACAGAAGCGCAGGCTATACATCGGGTAAATATCCATTGACAGAAAATGACCGTGCTTATTCCAACTATAAGCTTATTCACTATCCTGCTGTTGAAAAGCTGTTTACAAACTCCTTCTTGTACGGAACGGCTATTGAAACATGGCCATACAACGATAACCAAAGCTTCTGCCCGAGAGCATTCTTCCATTCTAATCTTATTGTTGATTCCAAGGATGGTGACTTTACGGAAAATATCGGAAAATGGAGCTATGAATACACCTGGGAAGTATATTTTCATGATGCCGAAATTATTGGCTCACAAGAGAATATTCAAGGTCCTTACATTGTAAATCCCCACGGCTTTTATAGGTTCAACAACGAAAATATCATGTACCGACTTAATCTCGGAGACTCATACAGCGGAGATTTTACAAAAAACTTTGAGATTGGAAAAACCTATATGCTTCTTATATGCGTCAGAAAAGGTACCGAAGTAGTCGGTATGACCTATCTGCCCCTGAAATGGAGTCAGCAGTATAGTGATTACAGATCTCTTTACTACGCCTTTTGGGAAAGACATGATAGATCCATGGGAATCAAAACGGGCATTCATTCAGTTACAAAAGAAGACCTGCAAGATGCAGAAAAATTTTACTTTGACGAAAAAGGTAACTATATTCCACCTAAAAAAGTATTTAACACCGACAATATTGATAGAATCTCCTTCTCTTCGTTCTATGGAACAGGCAGTAAGGCTTTAGTTCCTGATAGTAATATGAAAGAAATAATTCATTGGCTTTCCACCTTTACCGTGGGTGAAAAGGTTGATGCTCTGACTCCTGCTCCCGGAACTAATTACAATTTCGTTGAGATCAAATACATCAACGGCTCAGCAATCAACGCCGGCTTGGACGTAATTGAAATTGACGGCACCTCCTATAGCATCGAAAAGGATAAAGCTCCCGATTGCTTTTGGGATATAATTTCAAACTCAAGGCTTCCATAATAATTACATGGCAATTTACAATTAAATAATTACCTATAGCAAAAAGGCGTTGCGTCCAAAAACGGATGCAACGCCTCATTTTTTATTTAATTTTTATGCAACTACGGATAAAAGTGCAAGAGCCAGAACAAATGCAATTAAAATCGTCACAACACCTACACCCAATCCAACAAATACTTTACCTATTGCTGATTTTGTGTTTTTCATGAACATCAACGATATACATCCTGCAAGTCCGCCCAAAGCACCGCCAAGTGCTCCTCCGATTACAGGGAAAATTGAGCAAAGTACTGTGCTGTTGCCCCAAACCAACAGAAAGGCAAATGGAAGAAATGCAAGAACTACTTCATACCACTGAGGCTTTTGGAAAACCTCAATGATTTGTCCGTCGATCTCCAAAGATGTACCCGAATAATAGCTTCCCTTTATGCTTACTGTTTTTCCGCCAAAGTTAAATTCCTTTTTGGAAACGAGCTGTGCCGGTGTTCCGTTTATTGTCAAGGTCTTTTTCCCTGTCCAAAAGCTTTCCGTATACTCGATCTGTCCGTAAACCTCATGCTGAATTACTGCCTTCATTATTTTGTCTCCTTGTAAAATCCTTTGAGCCTATGATCAGTTTGCTTCAGTTGTTTCTACAGGCTCTGCTGCTGTCTCTGTAGGAACCTTCTTTCCGAGAAGCTCGGGAAGCTGCATTCCTGCAAGAGCAAATACCTCTTCAAGAGGAGGAACGGATTTCATCATACCGGAAATAAAGTTTGCGGTTGATGTTTTGCCGTCAGCACTCTGACCGCCGTCCCAAACGGTAACCTTATCAATCTTAATATTCTTGATAGCGTCAACCTGAACACGCATAAGATCTTCAAGCTTATCAGCAATAAGAAGCTTAAGTGCCGCTTCTGTGTCGCCGCCTGCGGAATTTACGATCTCTGCAAAACCTGCA
>SVUF01000089.1 GCA_015063395.1 Oscillospiraceae bacterium | reverse complement strand
CAAGAGGGATCTTTATATCCGCTGAGGCCATGGCAAAATCATATCTTCCGCCTTGGAAATGGTCGTGGGAAAGGATCGAGCCTCCGACAATGGGGAGATCCGCATTTGATCCTATGAAATAGTGGGGGAATACAGTTACAAAATCAAGGAGCTTCTCAAAGGTATTGTGAGTGATCGCCATGGGAGTATGCTCCGCATTGAAGGCGATACAGTGCTCGTTATAGTAAACATAGGGAGAATACTGAAGTCTCCAAGGATTTCCGCCAATGGTTATGGGAATGATCCTGTGATTTTGACGGGCAGGATAATTCATTCTTCCCGCATATCCTTCTGCCTCACGGCAAAGATGGCACTTGGGATATCCCGACTGTACAGCACTTTTTGCCGCCGCAATGTCACGGGGATCCTTTTCGGGCTTTGAAAGGTTTACCGAAATGTCAATGCTGCCGTATTTGCTGTCGGTCTTCCATCTCATGTCCTTTTTTATTCTATCCTCGCGTATATAGTTTGTGCTTTTGGAAAGTTCATAAAAATAATCGGTAGCCGCCTCGGGAGAATTCGCATAAAGGCTGTTGAATTTTGCGATCACATTTGATGGCATGGGAGTCAGGGCACCCATAAGCTTTGTGTCAAAAAGGTCGCGGCAGGTGACGGTATCTGTAAGAATTCCCTTTTCCACGGCAAAATCACAAATCCCCTCAAGGATCTGCCAAAGCTCAAGAGTCTTGCCGTCGTCCTCGCGCTCAATGTACTCATCAAGCCCAAGTATCTCAAGTATTCTGTTGCGGCAAAGGATCTCATCTTCCTTTTCGATCAGCTTTTTCTCAAGAGCATAACCAATAAGCTTGTCAATGTAGTTCTCAATCATCTTTATTACCCCATATCATATTTTTTTACCGCATAAATTATATTACTTTTACCCATATTTGTCAATAGGATTTCCTTTGTTCAAGTACACTTATCCTTCAAAATCAAATTTTGCAGGACGTCTTTTGGGAATACGCTTGGTTATATCGTAGGAAAACCTGCGGCATGATTTATTTTTTTCGACCCTGCACTTTTTCTTGGAACAGATCATGAATTCCCCATCACTGTCCTCAGAAGCATATTCGCAAAGACCGCAGCATTTTATGTATTCCTCTTCGTCTTTTTTCTTTTTCCCAAAAAGCATTTCTCACTTCTTCCCCCTCTCCTGTCTGAAGACCTCAAAGCCAAGTATGGAAGCCGCTGATGCCGCAGATAATGCCGCAGGAAAATCCCTGCCGTAATCCAGCCTTACCACCGTATCTGCCATGTCCATTATTGCTCTTGATATACCACGCTTTTCTCCGCCGACCACCAAGAAAATAGGCTTTGTCATGTCGGCATCGTATACCGAAACGCTGTTATCAATATCCGCGCAGACTATTTTATATCCTTTGTTCTTAAAGATCATCAGGTCCTCGGGCTTATTGCAAACGCACATTGGCAGCATTTCCGATGCTCCTGCCGACGATCTGCACACAACGCCCGATGCGCTCATCCAATTTCGAGGTGAAAGGACTACACCGTCAACTCCTGACGCATACAGGCTCCGCAGAGCATATCCGAAGTTGTAGGGATCCTCAATGCCATCGACCATTACGTAAAAGCCGTTTTCTTTTATAAAATCCTCCGAAATTTCGGGAATTTCTCTATCTCCTGCAAGAATGGCAATACCCCCATGGCTTGTACCGATGGTCATTTCATCGATAACTTCTCTTTTTACTACCTCAAGCTCAAAGTCAAAGTCATAGGTCTTTGCCTTGATAAAAAGGAATTCACCTCTGTTTTTGCTTATTTTTTCTTCTGCATAAAACACTTTTTTTATTTTTCTGTTGTTGAATCCGCTTTCTTGGGCATCAATGAGCGCTCTGAATGATACGATGCCCTCAAAAAGATTTTCCGCAACATATCTTGTTTCTTCCTTCTTAGCCATTATGTTTCCTTTCCAATGTATTTGTAATACATATAGCCCTCTCTGATGCCGCCTGTAGCCACCTTTATCGTTTTAATTTTCAACACGTCGGCAATCGCCTTAAACGCCGTGATGGCAGGAATGATTATAAGCTCACGTCCGGGCACAAGTCTTTTCAAAAGCTCCGCTTTTTCCATTGTCATTTCGCTGTATTTGCAGATCAGTCCCTCAAGAGCCTGCGGTGAAAACTCATCTCCCGAAAGTCCCTCCTGTACAACGAGAGCGCCGATGGCTCTGGCGCTTCCGCCCACAATGAACATTTGATCCCCAACGGGCATTGGAACTCCTGCCCCTATAACCGTCTCCTTTGCATAATCGTATATGCGCTCTATCTCGCTGATGTCTGCATATGAGCCAAGCTCACCGCTCTTTTTCTTTACAAAATCATTTTTTAAGCTAAGAGCACCAAAGGGATTGCTAATCATATACACGCTTTTTCTGTCTTTATATACATTAAGCTCGGTGCTGCCGCCGCCCATATCAGCCATGATGCCGCAGCCTGTTTTATCGTCAGTAACAAGCACTCCAAGCAAAGACATTTCAGCCTCAGTTTCACCGTCAAAAAGAACAGTCTCAAGCCCTGTTGTATTATATATATCCTCAATTACCGAGTGAGGATCACGGCATCTGCGCAGTGACGCCGTTGCAAAAACCAAAATACTGTCACACATAAGCTCCTCGCTCCTGCGCTTATATTCGTCGAGTATTGCGCAAAGCTTCAAAACTCCCTCTGCCGAGGGAACTCCGTCCTTGTCGATATAGCTTATAAATCCAAGAATGGTTGCTCTATGCTCGATCTTTACAAAATTATCTCCGTCAATGTCAAAAGCATCGTATTTTACGGTGTTTGACCCGATATCAACAATCATCACTCTCACAATTATCACCTCACCGAAAATTATATCATACTTTCAACGCATTGTCAATTTTTATAAATTATTTTCATATGATGATTTAATATAAATATATTAAGGAGAAATACCAATGCTATCAAACTTTCAGGTTTTACTGAATTTTTACTACATGTTCCTGCATGTAAGCGACGGCAAATCATTTCCGCCGCCCCTTTCCGCAAAAGAAGAGGCAGATCTTTTTGAAAAAATGAAAAACGGCGACAAAAAGGCTCGGGAAAAGCTTATTGAGCATAACCTTCGGCTTGTTGCTCATATTGTAAAAAAATACTACACCTCAAGCGATGAGCAGGAGGACCTCATATCCATCGGAACCGTTGGACTGATCAAAGCCATTGATTCCTTTGACACAGCAAACGGCGCCCGTTTTGCCACATACGGCGCCCGTTGTCTGCAAAATGAGATCCTGATGTATTTCCGTGCAAAGAAAAAGACCTCGGCAGAGGTATCGATAAACGAGACCATCGATGCTGACAAGGACGGAAATCCGCTGACCTATATGGACGTGATCTCCGCCCCGGACACCATTGCAGAGGATATTTACTATAAAACCTGCGCAAACAGGGCTTTAAAATATATAAACGAAAGCCTTGACACAAGGGAACGGCAGATCATTCGCATGCGCTACGGTCTTGACGGAAACAAAAGCATGACACAAAAGCAGATCGCCGCCAAGCTGGGAATTTCCCGAAGCTATGTTTCGCGCATAGAAAAATCTGCCATTTTAAAGCTTGAGGAATATCTGAAATAAATACTACATAATATTATATAAAAAACAATTCCGTACAGGAGGAATTTTATGAATTATTTGCGTATCACTGATTTTAAAAACAAGGATTCCCAAGACTATTGCGGCGCATTTATGATCGAATGTACCAAAAAGGAAAGGGACTTCACAGAGGACTACATACTGCCCGATTATCTTCCCGACGCCAAAAAGATCCTGCGTTTTGTGGCAAAGCCCGTAATTGAAACAAGATTCATCGGAAGCTCAGGACTTGAATACAGCGGAAGCATATATTGCCGTGCCCTTTATCTTGCCGAGGACTCCACCATTCGATGTGCCTCATTTACCATTCCCTTCGAGGATAGACTTTCCTCGGAAAACCTCACCGATGAATGTGTTGATTTTCTTTCACCCACTATCATATCCCCAATTTGCCGTCTGCAAAACCCAAGAAAAATGAATATCCGCATGAAGCTTTCATCAAGCATTGAGGTTTTCAAGGGCTCATCCACAATGCCCGAGGTCTACGGAGGCACGGGACGGGAGGAAAAGCATATTCAGACAAACATAAAAAGTGTCCCTTCCATGAATGTCACCTGCATCCGCGAGGACGATCTTTCAGTTTCGGAGGACATCGCCCTTGACAAATCCAATCCCGATATTGCCGAAATCATATTTACAGACGCAGAGGCAGTGTTTGACGAATGCAGATCCTCGGGCACCGAGATCCTTTGCCGCGGAAGCGTTACCTTTGAGTGTATCTATCGCTGTGACAGCAACAACTACCATTTTATAAGGAGATCAATTCCTATATCGGAATCCCTTGTAGGCGATGTAATTCCCGCTGATTGCTCTGTTTTTGCCCTGTGCCGAAGCAAAACTCCGGAGGTCACCGTTCTGCCCGATGAATTTGGTCTTAAAAGGATCATTGAGCTTGATCTTTCCTACGGTGTGGAGATCTGCTGTAAAAAAGAAAAGGAGCTGCTCTATGCCTCGGACGCCTTTTCCATAAACCATGAAATTCAAAACAGCATAAGTCCTATTACCGTGCACCGCCCCGAATACAAGATCCTGTCGGGCTTTACCGTTGGAGAAAGCCTTAAGGCAGAGGACTGCTCACTTGGAAAGGAGGATACCGTCCTTGCATTCTTCCTTAATCCCGAAATGTCCCTTCAAAATACACCCGGAAAGCACGGCAAGCTCTATTTTGAAGGTCAGTGCGAAATTACCGTAATTGCAAACAGACCCGAAAATCCCCCAAGAAGCCAAAGCTTCTTTATTCCTCTGCGCTTTGAGTCCGACCGACCCTTTATGGAAAACGTCCTCTACAGCGACAAAACAGTTTGCCGCGCAAGTGATCCGCGTATACGCTTTGACGGTGAAAATCTTTATGCCGATTTTGAGCTTTCCATATCCTCGGATATTACAGCAAGCACTGAAATCAATGCCATCAGCGCCATAAGACTTTTGGCAGGTACAGAAAAAACAAAGGGCGAGAGCTCCGTCATTACCGTATATTATCCCTCAAGCTCGGAATGTGAATGGGACATCGCCAAAAAATATAGTATCACCCGTGAAAGCCTTGCCCTCCACAACGGCATGACAGCGGGAGAAATTCCCTCGGTTGTAAAGATACCTCGAGGCTTCTGATTGCTTTTTCAAATTTTACATATCATAAAAAAACTTACTCGGGGCAAATTAAATATCGGAACATCGTTGTTCCGAAAAACACAGCCGGGGAACTAATTTATGTACAAAAGCAATTCAAAAGAAAAGCATATAAAAAAGCCGAACGCGGCTTTAAAAAACAATAAATTCAAAATATCCCTTGCCCTCCTTATTATTATTGCCCTGGCTTTTTCGGTGTTTACCGTAAATTCCTCGGCAAACGAGAGGGCTTCGGATATTTTCCACAGAGTCAATCCCGAGCGCCGAATGCTATACCCCGGGGGTATGCCCTTTGGCGTAAGGTTTAATACAAAAGGACTAATAATCGTAGGAATTTCCGAGGTCCCGACGGAAAGCGGATCCGTCAGCCCTGCAAGAACCTCGGGACTTCGGGTGGGAGACATCATCACATTTGCAGGTGATGACAGCGTCAACACCCCCGAGGAGCTGACCAAAAGCATAAACCGATCAAGCGGAAAAGAATTATCCCTGAAAATCTTGAGATCGGGTAAGGAACGTATTGTAAACGTAACTCCCGTTAAAAGCAGTGACGACGGGAACTACAGGCTCGGATTGTTTGTCAGATGCGAGTGCGCGGGAATTGGCACTGTAAGCTATATCATACCCGAAAGCCTTGATTTTGCAGGACTCGGTCACGGAGTATGCGACCGCGATTCGGGCGCCCTTATTCCGTTTTTGTCGGGAAATGTCACAAATGTTATTATAGGTGAAGTGATAAAAGGAAAATGCGGTATACCGGGTGAGCTTCACGGTCATCTTGGAAAAATGCCAACAGGTACGCTTTCAGGCAACCTCAAAACAGGAATCTACGGCAAATTTGAAAAGCTTCCCGAGGAGCTGTTTTATTCCTCGCCAATTCCTGCGGCATTTGAAGATGAAGTCAAGGAAGGAAAGGCAGAAATACTATGCACCACTGCATCGAATAAAATTTGTAAATATGAAATCCTTATTGAATGTATTGATTTCAAGGACGTGCGTAATAAGAATTTTTCCATCCGTATCACAGATAAAAAGTTGATTTCCGAAACGGGAGGCATCGTTCAGGGAATGAGCGGCTCACCAATAATTCAGGACGGCAAGCTCATCGGTGCGGTCACCCACGTTCTTGTTGACGATCCCGCAACAGGCTACGGAATTTTCATTGAGAATATGCTGAAAGAGGCAAACATTCCGCAGCCATTGGCATCATAACACAAAAATTAAAAAAATGTTGTCCCTTACTGAACCTTCACCACAAGTGTGTTAGGTAAGGGACAACAGTCTTTTGTCCGAAAATATTAAATTTTGTGTGTAAATGTGTTGTCCCTATTATAACACACTACTCTGCCTTGGATGATGCCGATCTAATATAAATTATAATCCATCTTTTACACGATATCATTTACTAATAAGCCATGCAACAAAAAGGCTCCCAAAAACCAAAATGCAAAATAGCGAAAGAAAGATCATTTCCCACGAAAAGCGTTCTTTTCCTAAGAATCTGTCCTTATATTCATATTTATGGTGCACTGAATATCGGAATGCATCTAAAATATTGTTTCTGCATACCGTTTCGGGCAAGCTATGTTCCGCCTTTTTCAAAATCTTTAGTATTCGTTTTTCGATTTTTGACAGAATTTTATCTTCATTGTAATTTACTCGGCGCGGTTCTTGACCAATGTGTGCTCTTTCTACTTTTTTAAGGGTAAAAGCATATTCTCGGCAATTCTCGCGGCGCAGTGCACTTTTTTCAATCGGACAAACTGTAAGAACAAAATAGTGGTATCTGTTTCTTTCGTAATTATATCCTTTTTCTTTCTCCTCTTTGTGATCACGGGCGCGGTCAATTGAATTAAATATTGCACCGACGCCATGCATCCCGGAACGCTCACCAACCTCTGATTCAAAATATCGCTTCGAAAGCAAAATTTTCAATCCCTTATCCGCAAGCTCGGGAGAATACTGATCAATTAAAGCTTGTGCCTTTTCTTTTAATTCTTTCATAAGTAATCTCGCTTTCGTTATACAATAACATTATCAAGCAAAAAGTCAATTACGCCAATATTCAGCACACCGTTATCATCATAAAAGCGCTTACCAATATCGTGTCTGACAACGATTTTGGGGAACGAATCACCTGTCAGCGAAAACGGCTTCAATTCGCTCTCCCGTTTTTCTTCGGTCAGCATTGCGTATGCCGATTGGATATAGACCTTTTTCCCACCTTTAGTTGCGATAAAATCGATCTCACGCGGAATGCTGATCTGTTTGCCTTCCTTGTTGCGTTCTCTCGTGGTGATCACGCCAACGTCAACCGAGAATCCACGAATAATCAGCTCGTTGTAAATGATATTTTCCATAATATGCGTCATTTCGGTCTGACGGAAGCCAATACGCGCGTTGCGAAGTCCTACGTCCTCGCAATAATATTTATTTGGATAGTTAAAATATGCGCGCCCCTTTACATCGTAGCGTTTACTTTCAGAGAACAAGAAAGAATCGATCAGGTGGTCGATATAGGATTTAACCGTATTTTGCGCTACTTC
>SVUF01000088.1 GCA_015063395.1 Oscillospiraceae bacterium | reverse complement strand
ATTCTGGCAATACACGCAACCAAGAGAGCATCCTGAAAAAAACACGGTTCCCGAGCCCCTTGTTCCCGAAACCACGGGCTCCTCCCACATATGAAGGGATGCCCTTGCCACCTTGATGCTTTTATTCACACCGCAAAATCCTGTTTTATTTATTCTGTCAGCTCCGCAATGCCTCGGACACAAATTACAAACTTCCATATTTTCTTTTCCTTTTACCGTTATTATGGCAATATCCCCCATTTTGACCCGCTTTACAGTCACTAAATGGAATCGCCAAGCACTTTATGCCGCCTTTATTATACCACAATGCTGAAAAAAATCAATTTATAATAATAAATTAAATGATAATTTATATTTTTTTAACAGTCCTGCGTTGAAAGTTAATAATATATAAAATATAATATAAAGAGAATCACTTTACCGTGGCATCAAATTCAAGAATTATGAGGATCGGAAGGATATATCATGGTTACAGTTGGAATAGACATCGGCGGAAGCACAACAAAGATCGTAGGCTTTTCGGAAGGAAAGCTTGTGACTCCCATATCCGTTAAAGCGGCTGACCCCCTTACCTCCATTTACGGAGCCCTCGGACGCTTTACCTATGAAAACGGATTTACTCTTGAGGACATCGACAAGCTTATGGTTACAGGAGTTGGAGCTTCATTTATCAAGGACTCACTTTATTCAAGACCATGCTACCACGTCAGCGAGTTTGAAAGCGTGGCAAAGGGAGGCATTTATCTTTCGGGACTTGAACGTGCTGTTGTCGCAAGTATGGGAACGGGTACAGCCCTTGTCTATGCTGAAAAAAGCGGCAAAAGCGAATACCTCGGCGGTACGGGCGTTGGCGGCGGTACTCTTGCAGGTCTTTCCAAGATCATTCTCGGAATGGACGACATCGACCACATCACCAAGCTTGCCTCCGACGGAAACTTGAAAAACATTGACCTCCAGATCGTTGATATGTCATCAAAAACAGCTTCCTTCGATCTTCCCGGCGATATGACCGCCGCTAACTTCGGTAAGGTCAGCGATATGGCAAGCCGACCCGACATCGCGCTTGGAATCATCAATATGATATTTGAAACCGTGGGTATGATGGCAATTTTTGCGGCTCGCCGCCACGGGATCAAGGACATCGTGCTTACAGGCCACCTCACCACAGTTCCCCAAGCAGCTCCCACCTTCAAGGTTCTCAGCGATATGTTTGGCATAAACTTCATCATTCCCGAGCTTTCACAGTTCGCAACAGTAATCGGAGCCGCACTTCAAAACACCAACAACTGATTTTTTTACGGAGGATTCTTTATGTTAAATAAAAAGAATCTGCTAATAGGTTTTTTAATTATTATATCCTCAATAGCCCTTGGATCCTGCGCTGCATCATCCCCCATTGAAAGCTCACCTGTAATCGTTTCCTCGGGTACTGAATGCACCATCGTTTATGCAAATTCCTCAAGCGATTATATCGTTCGTCAAGTGAAGAGTCTGGAAAAACAGATCGAGGAATATTGCGGATCCTTTGTTACTCTGAAAAGCGATTGGAATTATTCTTCCGACAGTACCAAGGAAAACGGTACTGTGGAGATCCTTTTTGGAAAAACAAATTGCCCGGAAAGCATTGAGGTCTACAGCAGTCTGCCTGAAAACGGATACATCATCAAGGAGGTCAACGGAAAGATCGTAATTGCCGCAACCTCTGAAAAGCTGCTTCGCGCCGCCTCCCTGCGCTTCTTCTCCACATATTTTTCACTGAGCTCGGGGATCACAGTTCCCGGACGGGCACAGATCAAGGAAGAGGATCTTCCCTTCTTCAACATTGCCTACAACGGAATTTCCGACACAAAGATTATAATTCCTACAGATTCCTCATCGGAGCTTGAACGTCTTGCTGTATATGCGGCTCAAAAGATCAACAATAAATGCAACACAAAAATACAGGTTGTAAAGGATCTGCCTTCAATTTCCATCAAAAATTCAATACTCATCACCAACAACAGCAAAAGACTTTCCAACACGGAAAGCAGGATCTCCTTTGTTGACAGTACACTTCATATTGAAGGCTCCAACGAGCTCTCAACGATCAATGCCATTTCCCTTTTCATTGACCATGTAATTCATTCATGCGACAAGAAAAATGACGGGTACTACCACATTTATTTTCCCAAAAACGAGCTGATCGCAGATGAGTGGAACTATTCAATTCCCATATTCCCCAGCGGAAGCTTTGTTGGCTCCGAATGTGTTGCCAACAACAGCTATTCACTGCAGTTTTCGGACATCCACGAGGATGACTACAGAAATTACATTGAGATTTTGAAAATTCTCGGATATACCGCATATTCCTCGGGAGAAAACAAAGGAGTATCCTTTGCCAATTTCAAAAAAGACACCACCGACATATACATGGCTTACAATACAGAAAAAAGCTCAGCAACCCTCCTTATTTCAGGAAACGTCTTTAACAGCTAATATCCTATAATGTAAAAACCAATCATCCGCCGAGATCAATCGGTGGATGATTGGTTTTTGTTATTTATTTATAAATTGGATCAGTGCAGGTTGATATTGATTGTTTCATGTACGGTTTCTCCGTTAAAGGGGTAGGAAATATTCACTCCAATACATACCTTTCCTACGGAATTCAAGATCCCGACGCAATATATTGACTTTATTACAGTTCCCTCGGGATATACTGATAAAATGTACTTCTTTGCTTCTTCAACAGAAAGATCGGTAACCTTATCCCTAACGTTATCCATAACCCCATAATTTAGTGAATTAAAAAACACAAGCTCACCTGATTTGGATATTCCAAGGTTTATCCAGTCAAAAACGTCTTTGGATGAAGCAAGGGTTCTGTCAAAGCTTATACGATACAAGCCCTCCTTTGAATTACTCTTTTTAAGATTTAACTCATAACCCTCCAAGGCTTTTTCTCCGTAGATGGACTTTATTATTTCTTCAGCTTTTGAAATTGCTTGTTCAAAATTCATTGTTAGTTTTTCAGGCTCTCTCAGCGTACGGTCACTGAAAAACAAAACTCTTCCGGTATCTTCCTCAATCTCAAATTCAACGTTTCCGTCTGCGGAGTGGTATACATGGTTCAATTTACTTCGTCTTAATTCCTCTGACGGACAATTGTAAAAATCGGATGTTTTGGTTTGAAAATATTCAAGCTCGTATTCCTTGCCGCAAAATTTAAAGGTAATATTTTTCTCAATTTCTTCCGATTTAAATGTATTATATGAATACATATCTATATTTATATAATCTTCTAAGTGTACGATTTCTACTACGTCATCCAAAGTATCATCCGAGCTTCCTAATGTTGAATTACCGTCTTTATACAAAGTGTAATCAACCTTTTCGGCAATGACGGTTTGATTCTCTGTGGCTGTAGGCTTGGTTGTTTCGGTTGGTTCAGTAATGTTATTTGTATCACATGAAACCAATGCAATTAAAGTGCAGATCAATAAAACCATGCTAACTATTTTTTTCATTGTTTTTTTCTCCTTACATGTATTATTTATTCAAAATTCTGTATGACATCACCCAAATAATATGCAGGTAATTCATAAAGAATTACAGTATCTTCTCCTCGCTTAACGGGAAAGTGAATATTTCTATTTTCTATAGACGAAAATACTTCTTCTATAGATTTTCCTTCTTCGATACGAGCTAAAAATTCCAAATAAAAATTATTCATGGCACTATCTGTCATTTCTTCCGTCATTCCTAATACAAAATGCGCTCCCCTATCGTATATTTTGTCAACCAAATTATACCCTCCTATAGTTGTGTCAACTCCGGTGTAACATCCCATTAGTAAAACACATCTTGCATTAGATAAACCATTCTCGTTGATGTTATTTGCATAAAATAATGATTCTTGAGGTCTATTCATTCCTGAATCAGCTAATATATATCCGTTATGATTACCATTATCATCTTTGAATGCCAATAATCCTGCATTACCATGTCCGCTAAATACAAATATGTCATCAACTTTTAGACTATTAAATCCATCAGAAGCTGAAAAATTTTTATACAAACCTGAATTATATCCGAGATTTGTAAAAACTGTTGTATATTTTGAGATTTTGTAACCGGTATCAGTTAATGAATATTTAAAATAGTACATACTTGTTGATCCTTTATCCACCGCCATAAATGACCAAAGCGCATCCGTAGTTGGTGTCGTTGTCAGGTATACGTTGTGGCTTGAATTTTCTGCAACGTAATATTGCCCGTACTTAATAAAGTATAAGCCCTGATAATCTCCGGGTTCGTCATTTCTGTATATCACAAACATTTGATTTGAGGAATTGGTATCGTTGAATGTATACAATGATGTTCCGAAAACTGTCATTACCTTTGTGGCTGATCCGATATTGTTTATCAGCTGATATTTTGAATCATTCTGCTTTTGTACCGTCCACTGATAGTAATTTTCCGTGGATTTTGCTAACGTACAAATTGCAATAGAGGTTGCTTCCGTTGTACTTGCCAAGCTCATATATCTTTTGCTATTGGCGTTCATGATATAATACTTCGCATTATCAGTTAATCCAAGCTCACTGATGGCAACATCATCACTAAAAGTCCACTTTTCAAACGCCATATCTCCGATCATGCCTACCTGCAAATTGAAGTAATTATAGACAAGACTGCCTTCATATATAGTACCCGATGGGCTTGTTGACGCAAGACCCAAGCATTTTGTGGTATTGTTTTTTGGTTTGATATTATAGCCTTCAATTATCCATTTTGCACTGTCCGGAACCGTTGAACTTATAGTTTCTATTGACACTGCCGTTCCCGTATAATTGAGCACTTGATTTTCCTTTGCAAAACTTCGGAATACATATTCTCCGCCGCCAAGGTGAACTATTCTCCAATTATTATATATTTTATTGATAACATCACCAAAATTATTTTGGCTGTGCTGAGCGAGCATAAGCGAACTTGACGAGGCATCCTGCTGGGCTCTGAGATAATATGTGCCACCTGTGAAGTTTTGATCTGTATAATTGTTTCTTATTCTGTAAATGCCGTCCTCAAGGACTACTGTTATGGTTCCAACTGTAGTTGTCGAGGTGTTACCGTAGGCATCGGTTACTACCGCGCGAATGGTTGCATTTCCGGGAAGATTACCTCTTACATTTACAGTACAACTATAGCTTCCCAATGAATTGTTTTCGAAACTGACGATTCCGCTTGGAATGCAACTCCATGTTACGCTTGCAGTTCCGCTAAGCACGTCTACGCTTGCCGTTGTTGTTGCTCCAACATAGATCGTACTGTCCGAAAGTCCCGTTGCTGCCGAAGATGAAATTGCAAGGATCAGTGTCATAAAAACAACGGCTGCAAAAACACTTATGAATTTAAGTTTCTTCATGATGAAACCTACCTTTCTTTTATTATTAAAGGTCAAAGTTCCAAAATGTCAATTGCTGACCTTACCTTGGTGCTTTTGACATCTGTGTGATGCCAATGATTTCTATAGTGCCGCTCTCGGCACCTCACACACAGCACCGAGACGGCAGGCTCATGTTTTCGCTTTCCATACTGCCACCCGCCTTTGTATTTTATTTCCAATTAGATTATATCATATTTCATATATTTTGTCAATATACCAACAGCCGAAAACAACGTTAATTATCCCAAAAACACATCGATTATCCCAAAACATGCAGCCCACGGCTGCAGGGAGAGCTGTACCCTATAACAGTGCGACTTTTTAAATACGTTTATTCCAAGCTCCGCAATTTCCTATAAAGTAAAAAAGAAAAAATGACCTGCTATTTCCCATAAATTTGAAAAATTCATAATAATTGAGTACATAAAAAACCCGACAGCTTTTCATTGTCTGTCGGGGTTTTCGTGCCGTTAATTCTCCGCTGAGAATGCATAGAGAATTTTTTATAGGATATCTTTAAATCTTAGGTCAAACTATGTCCGCAAGGTCAAGAAGCAAACGCTCTGTCTTTTCCCAACCAAGACAGGGGTCGGTTATGGACTTTCCGTACACAAGATTGTCTCCGATCTTCTGGCAACCGTCCTCAATGTAGCTTTCGATCATAAGTCCCTTGACCATACGCTTGATGTCGGGATTGTGACGGCAGCTGTGCATAACCTCCTTGGCAATTCGTATTTGCTCAAGATATTTCTTTCCCGAATTTGCATGGTTAGTATCAACAATGACTGCCATATTCTTCAGATCCTTTGCCGCGTACATTTCGTATACTCTGAGAAGATCCTCATAATGATAGTTGGGGAATGATGTGCCCTTGTCGTCAACATATCCGCGCAAAATAGCATGTGCGTATTCATTTCCCTCGCTTTCAACCTCCCAACCGCGATAAATGAAGGTGTGGGGATGCTGAGCGGCAAGAATGGAGTTGAACATTATTCCAAAGTCTCCGCTTGTGGGGTTCTTCATTCCAACAGGAATTCCAAGTCCGCTGGCTGTAAGTCTGTGCTGTTGGTCTTCAACCGATCTTGCTCCAACCGCTACATATGAAAGCAGGTCGGAAAGGTATCTGTGGTTTTCGGGATAGAGCATCTCATCAGCGCATGTAAAGCCCGTTTCGTTGATCGCTCTCAAATGAAGGGATCGAATGGACACAATGCCCTTGTACATGTCCGAGCTGTGTGTTGGATCGGGCTGGTGAAGCATTCCCTTGTAGCCGTCACCCGTTGTTCTCGGCTTGTTGGTATATATTCTCGGTACAATGAAGATCCTGTCCTTGATCTTTTCCTGAAGCTCACGAAGTCTCAAAATGTAATCAATTACGATATCCTCATTGTCCGCAGAGCAAGGACCGATGACAACAAGAAGCTTGTCAGACTTGCCCGAAAGTATATTCTTGATCTCTGTATCTCTCTTTGCCTTGATCATCTCACCCTCAAAGGAAAGGGGAAACTGCTCCTTTACCTCAATTGGCATGGGAAGCTTTCTTTTAAAATTCATATTCATTGTATTTTACCTCATTTCTTTACTCATTTTTATCAAATATCATTCTTCTTTGTGTGGATTTCTTCATCATATCCTTCATGCCATCAATATCGTCATTTTTTATCATGTCCTTAAGCTTATCAAACTGACCTTCAAATGACTCCATTTCTCTTATGAGCGCAGGCTTGTTCATCATGAAAAGCTCACTCCACATGTTTTCGTTGATCTTTGCAATTCTCGTAAGATCCCGGAATGAGTTACCTGTATAAAGCTCAAGATGCTCCATATCGTTACAAGTCATCAGACTTATGGCAAGACAGTGGGCAAGCTGGGATACAAAGGCGATGATCTCGTCATGCTCCTCAGGTGAAAGCACTGCAGTGCGCTTGAACCCAAGGATCTTCCCAAGCTCAAGGGCAATATCAATTGCCTCCTTGGTGTTTTTGTCCGTGGGAGTTACAATATAGTTGGCTCCCTCAAATATCTTTTCATCGCTGTTTTCAACACCGTAAACCTCACGTCCTGCCATTGGGTGCGCGGCTATAAACTCCACGTCATCGCGAAGCTCTCTTTGAATATCATATACCACCGATCCCTTGACACCCGTTACGTCCGTAATTATGGTTCCCGGTGCAAACATGTGCTGATATTCCCGTATCCACTCTATAAACACCTTGGGATATATGGCAAACACCACCATATGCGCTGTGGAAACAAGCTCCATTGTGGGTGTTGTGGCTCCTGCGTCGATTATCCCATGCTCCAATGCATAGTCAATTGAGCTTTGGGATCTTGTAATGGCATTTACGGTATATCCGCATTTTTTCAATGCCTTGGCATAGCTTCCGCCCATGAGACCAAGTCCCACGATCAATATATTTGTTTCGTTATTTCTGTTAAGTATCATATATTCACTTCCGATTTTTCAAGCTTTATTCCAAGCTCACTGATTTTTTCAAAAAAGTCGGGAAAGCTTTTCTTTACCGCTTCAGCTCCCTGTATTTCTCCTCCCGTAACACTCATCAAAAGCGCCTCGGACATTACAATTCTATGGTCGCGAT
>SVUF01000087.1 GCA_015063395.1 Oscillospiraceae bacterium | reverse complement strand
AGGAATTACACCAAAGGATATTGACGATATTTATGCCGTGAGAATCCGTCTTGAAGGTCTTGCAGCTTCAATGTGCTGTGAAAACGCAACGGATGACATCATCAACGATCTTCGGGAAACTGTTGAGCTGCAAGAATTCTATATTACAAGAGGTAACTATGAAAACCTTCGAAACCTTGACAGTGAATTTCACCGCAAAATATACGAGCATTGCGGAAGTAAGGTTCTTTCAAATATTTTGACAGATCTTCACCGTAAGGTCCAGCGCTTCCGCTTGACCTCACTCCAAAATCAAAAAAGAGCCGGTGATGCCATCGCCGAACACCTCTGTATACTTGAAGCCATTGCGGCAAAGGATGCGGAGCTTGCAGAAAAACTAAGCACAGAGCATGTAAAAAAGGCATATTCACATTTGAAAAACTAATTACAATCATACTTTTAGCATATACTAAGGAGCAAATAATCATGGGACTTACCATCGCACAAAAAATCATTAAATCCCATCTTGTTAGCGGAGAAATGATCCCCGGCAACGAGATCGCACTCAGAATAGATCAAACACTCACACAGGACGCAACGGGCACCATGGCTTATCTTGAATTTGAATCAATCGGTATTCCCCGTGTGCGTACAAAGCTTTCCGTGGCTTATATTGACCACAACACCCTTCAATCCGGATTTGAAAATGCTGATGACCACCGCTATATTCAATCCGTGGCAAAAAAATACGGCATACGCTTTTCCCGTCCCGGTAATGGAATTTGTCACCAGGTACATCTTGAACGCTTTGGTGTTCCCGGTATGACCCTTATCGGTTCTGACAGCCATACTCCCACCTGCGGCGGTATCGGAATGCTTGCTTTCGGCGCAGGAGGACTTGACGTTGCCGTTGCTATGGGCGGCGGTGAATATTACATCACCATGCCCAAAATGATTAAAGTAAATCTTAGCGGTAAGCTTCGCCCTTGGGTCAGCGCAAAGGACGTCAGCCTTGAAATTCTTCGTATTCTTTCCGTTAAAGGCGGAGTTGGTTATATTATTGAATGGGGCGGCGAAGGCATCAAGACCCTCAGTGTTCCCGAACGTGCCACAATTACCAACATGGGTACAGAGCTTGGGGCAACTACCTCAATATTCCCTTCTGACGAGATTACCGAAGCTTTCTTACGTTCACAGGGCAGACCTGATGCCTATACTCCCCTTTCATCCGACGAGGACGCTGTTTATGACAAGATCATTGACATTGATCTTTCAACCCTTTGCCCCCTTCTTGCTTGTCCCCACAGTCCTGACAATATTAAATCCTCGTCCGAGCTTTCAGGAACACCTGTTGAACAGATCTGCATCGGTTCCTGTACAAATTCTTCTCTGAGAGATATGCTTCGTGTTGCGGCAATTCTTAAAGGACACAAAATTGCTGATTCCGTAAGCCTTTCCATATCTCCCGGGTCCCGTCAAGTACTCACCATGCTTTCCGATTGCGGTGCTCTCTCCGATATGATCGATGCCGGCGCGCGTATTCTTGAATGTGCCTGCGGACCTTGTATCGGTATGGGATTTTCACCTAACTCCAAAGGAGTATCCCTCCGTACCTTCAACCGTAATTTTGAAGGCAGAAGCGGTACTCGCGATGCTTCTGTGTATCTTGTTTCCCCCGAGCTTGCGGCAGTCAGTGCTCTTACAGGCTGTATCACCGATCCCACCACCTTTGGTGACTATCCCGAAATTGATATGCCCGACAAGTTCAAGATCAATGACAGCGCGATCCTTCTTCCCGAATGTGCCGAAAAAGCCCATGAGGTTGAGATTTTACGCGGTCCTAATATTAAGCCATTTCCTAACAGCAATCCCGTGACAGACAGTATTTCTGCCAACCTTACGCTTAAGGTTGGTGACAATATTACAACCGACCATATTATGCCTGCGGGATCTAAAATACTTCCCTACCGTTCAAACATTCCCTATCTTTCAAAATTCTGCTTCTCCGTTTGTGATGAGAGCTTCTCCGACCGAGCTCTTGAAAAAGGCTCTTCCTTTATTGTAGGCGGTGAAAACTACGGTCAGGGCTCTTCCCGTGAACACGCCGCTCTTGTTCCCCTCTATCTCGGAGTTCGCGGTGTCATCGCCAAAAGCTTTGCACGTATTCACGTTGCCAACCTCATTAATGCAGGTATCATTCCGCTGACATTCAAGGATCCCTCCGATTACGACAAGCTTTCAAGAGACGATCTCCTTGAGCTTACAGGTGTTTTTGAGGGTATGAAGTCCGGAAATATTATACTTAGTAATAAGACAACGGGGGATGAAATTCCCCTTGTATGTAATTTTACAAGCCGTCAGATCGATATTCTTCTCTCAGGCGGTCTTTTACCCTATACACGAAATAAAAACTAATACCTTGGTGGTGGCGGATTTCATGGGGCTTTGCCCCTCGCCCCCACCAAACTTTTTTGTAAAAAAGCCCCAATCAAAAAACTTTTATAATTTTTGGAGATTTTTTATTTTTGTTTCTGCCTCTTGGGTTTATTTTCTTGATCCATCGTTTTCTGTAGGGACCGGCGTCCTCGACGGTCCATTCTAAAATATTTATATTATCTTTATACACCTCTATTAACCTTTCGTCTTAATTCCTCCAAAAGTTTTTGAAGGGGTATTAGGGGAAAACTTTTTTCAAAAAGTTTCCTCTAAAAAACAAAAAAATAAAAATCCCTTAAAGGACGGGTTGAGATATCCTTTAAGGGTTTTCTATTTATTTTATCGGTTCGCTTCATTCTATAGTTACGTAATTACTCAACCCACGGAGTTTTTTTACAGTTTCGTTATAAAACACATTAAGCTGTCCTCTGTATTTGTCGCGCCAAGGTTTATTTTTTCCGCAATAATGGATTATCACAGAATTTTTTCTGATCCAATCAACGTCCATTTTCTTACCCAACAGTCTCGTATATCTGAACTGACGTTCAGTCATATTATAGACGTGGGGATCAAGCTCTATAATTCTCTCGCCATACAATGCGCTGATAATGTCCTGATCGGGAAGTATCAGTTTTTTTCTGTTTCCTGTAATATAGTCAAAGACCTCTGTGCAATTTTGATTTCTGCGAAGCTCTGTTAAATTTATCAGCAGAACCCCCGAATTGATATATGGCGTTCCCTTTTTTAATTTTAATCTTTTGCCGTTTATCGCTCTTGTCACAGCACCGTTGTGGGAAGCCGCGGCATAGTAATAGCCCTTCATATCGGTATTGTAGAGCTTTAAAATGGAGCCGTTTACAATTATATCGGGATCAAGATACAGAACACGGTCAACATTTTCAGGCAAATATTTTGCGGCAAATATTCTATAATACATTTCCTTTGGAAATCTTTCTGTGGTTGGCACGTCGTTGGAGATACAATCCTCTGCATATATTGGAAAAAGCTCCCCGCAATTCATGCTCAAAATTTCTCGGGTCAGCTCAAGATCAGAATCATTTATAGAGCTGTGCAGTAAATAAACCATCGGTACTATTTCCTTATTACTGCTTACAAGGGACATCAGCATTGTATTCAAGTAAGGAATATATGCCTCGTTCAATGTTACTAATATATTTATTACCATGTTTTTCATATTTATTCAGTCTTTTTTCTTTTATTGATGACAATATAAATAATTATCGAAATTAGTGCAAGAATGATCTCCGCTGCAAGTGAAATTAAGAATTGGGGGGACATGGGGTCATCAACGGCGGTACCCATAACACTAAAGCATAAAATTGCGGAAAACAGTCCTGTCACTGTTCCAAGAAAATAATTCTTTGTTCCGATACCCGAAGCCCCCAGATACATTGCAACTATATCCGCAGGAAGCATACCTACGATCCTTATAAAAAAACAAAGAAATAATTCATTTTTCTTTTGATAATCAGTTATTACCGTAAGCTTTGGGTGCCGCTTTACTATATCCTCGACCATTCTTTTTCCGCCTTTTTTTCCAATATAATAAGGTATACCCGTCATTATTACAGTTCCAACGGTATTCACCGCTATTGCAAGGGGCAACGGAAAGATCATTCCGCTGACTATATAAAGTATACTTCCGTAAATAAATATTGCTACACCCTTCAGCGCAAATAAAAGAAGCATCACCACAACAGCAAGGATTGTGTTTTTTGGAGTAAACTCAATGATACTTTCTATGCTTATTCTATCCCTGTAGATAAAGCAAAAAATAATAAGCACCGCCCAAAATACAATTATTATGGCTTTTTTCATTGTCATGCTTTTTCTTGTGCCATCAATCGCCTTCATCATTCCCTCTTTATTCCACAGTTTTTCAGTTACAATATACATTATAGTTCTAAACTTCAAAGAAACTTGTCGAAGAAAAAACACCCCTTCAGCTTTAACAGAAAAGCAGTTTCATAAAACAGGGTGTGGAGACTTGAAAATATACGGATATTAAAAACGCAAAACAACCGCTGGTTTAGTCATAAACAACTATTTGATAATTGATTTTTAATAATTCTTTGCCATGATGTCATTTATTCATATAATATTGTATAATAAAACATAATCTATTAAGCGCATCCATTCCTCTTGACGAGAATATCAAAATATGATAAAATACTGAAAGAAAAACAATTTGAAAGGACTGATACTATGAGACCTTACGGAATTCAGCTTTACAGTGTTCGTGACTCAATGGAAAAGGATGTTTTCTCAACCTTACAAAAAATCGCAGAAATAGGTTATAGTTACGTTGAATTTGCTGGATTTTTCGGTCATAGCGCAGAAAAAATCCGACAAAGCCTTGATAACAACGGACTTACCTGCGGGGGTACACACTCAAGCTTTGAGGATCTTCGCCCAACAAAAATTTTGGATACCATCAGATACCACAAAATAATTGGAAATCCCAATTACATTATTCCGGGAGCTGATCTTTCCTCTCTTTCTCGAATTGAGGATTTTTGCAACGTTATGAATTTTGCAAAGCCCATTCTTGAAGCTGAAGGCATTCGTCTTGGCTACCACAATCACTCCCACGAATTTAAGGTTATGCCATGGGGATCAACCATACACAGTGAAATTGAAAAAAGAACGGATATTGACTTTGAGATCGACACCTTTTGGGCGTTTGCCGCAGATACCGATCCCGTCGCGCTTATGGACAGACTTAATGGACGTGTTAAGGTTATTCACTTAAAGGATGGATTCCGAAACGGTGACGGTACTCCCCTTGGAGGCGGTGAAGCCCCGCTTTTGAGGGTCATTGATTACGCCGCATCCCATGGGATCACTATAGTGGTAGAAAGCGAAACGCTTACACCATCGGGCATTGCTGAAGCAGAAATCTGTATGGATTATTTGAAATCAATTGAAATATAAAGAAAGGCGGTCTAAAAAAATGCTTCTTATTAAAAATGGATATATAAAAACAATGGTTTCCGAGGATATTGAAAACGGTTACGTTCTTATCGGTGATGACGGTAAGATTATATCTGTGGGCACTGATATCGAAGATACTCCCGAAATGACGGTTATTGATGCCGCAGGACGTCTTGTTACCCCGGGTTGTGTTGAGGCACACTGCCATATTGGAGTACATAACTCAGCAATGCGCTGGGAAGGTGCAGACTACAACGAACGCTCCGACCCTCTAACTCCTCATATGCGTGCCATTGACGGAATCAATCCCATTGATGAGATGTTCACACTTGCCATCAGCCACGGTGTTACCTCAGCCTGCACAGGACCCGGAAGCGCCAATGTAGTTGGTGGAACATTTGTTGCCATAAAGCTTGTGGGTAAGCGTATTGACAAAATGATAATTAAAAATCCCGTAGCTATGAAATGCGCTTTCGGTGAAAATCCCAAGGGGGTATACGGTCAAAGCGGCAATAAAACTCCCGTCACACGTATGGCAACCGCGGCGCTTCTCCGTGATCTGCTTTTCAGATCCCGAAACTATCTTGCCGCCAAGGAAGCAGGAAAAGAACCAAGCTTTGACATTAAGCTTGAGTCCATGATCCCCGTTATGAAAAAGGAGATTCCCCTGAAAGCCCACGCTCACCGTGCAGACGATATATTTACTGCCATTCGCATTGCCAAGGAATTTGATCTTGATCTGACCCTTGACCACTGTACGGACGGCGCACTTATTGCTGATGAGCTTGCAAAAGAGGGCTATCCTGCATTTGTTGGACCATCTCTTGGCAACAAATCAAAAATAGAGCTTTCAAACAAATCATTTAAAACACCTGCCGTTCTCAACGAGGCGGGAGTTCCCGTAAGCATCATAACCGACGCCCCTGTGATTCCCATTGAATATCTTCCCATGTGCGCAGGCTTTGCTTACTCAGAGGGTCTGCCCTATGATGAAGCTTGGCGCGCCATTACCATAAATCCCGCAAAGCATACAGGAATCGGTGACCGAGTTGGAAGTCTTGAGAAAGGCAAAGACGGCGACGTTGTTATCTGGTGTGACGATCCTTTAAAGAATATCGGAACCAAGGCATATATTACCATAGTTGACGGCAAGGCAGTATATAAACAAGAGGATTAAAATATAAAATGCAAAAAAACAGACCTTTTTCAAGGGTCTGTTTTACTTTATGATCTCAATTCTGTGGATATTTATACTCAAAAGACTGTTTAACTTTTGGGCATATTACAATGGTTTTTATAAGCCCCTATTCTTCAGATCTGCCACAAGCAGAACGTAAAACTCCCTTACGTCAAATCCGTCAATGTTTTCACGGTTCAGATCGATCATATCTCCATGGGAAATACCTCTTGATCCCTTGGGCTTATTGAGTATATATCTGTCGCCCCATGAAAATGAATCTTCTCCAACAAGTCCGTCGTTTTCGCTATCAAACAAATTTACCGCATGATAAGTAATATTCAAAGGAAAACGTCCGCTTGATGCTTTTTTCTGCACCGAGCCCACACTTTGACAGTATATACCTTTGGTATCATTTACGTTTTTATTGAATTCCTCACAGGCTTTTGTTGTCAGATCCTTGGCGGCGCTTACAAAATCGGGGGCTTTGTCTCCAATAAATCTGAATATCTTATTATACTTATCCGCAACGGAATCAAGCAAAGACTGAGGTGCTTTTTCAAGAAGATAATCCGCAAATTTACAACCTCTGTGAGGGGTGTTTACAGTTGTCAAGGAGGCAACGTATTCCGATATTCCGCAGTTTTGTATTGCGTATCTCGCATCAAGTCCACCCTTGGAATGAGCTATTATATTGACCTTACCGCATCCGTTTTTTTCAACTATATCCCTTATTTTCCGTGAAAGCTCCTCAGCACTGTCTTTTATAGATAGCGCTGACTGCTGATCCCCATAATATATCACCGCTCCGTTTTTTTGAAGCTCTGCAGGTACTCTGCCCCAATAGTTCAATACGTTGGAATCTCTGAAAAATACTCCGTGAACCAATAGAATCGGATACTTTGTAGCGCAGATCTTATCCTTAATACGTGACCGGTTCAGTGCGTTCTTTTCACTTTCAAACAAGATCTCTTTTTCCGTAATCTTTATGATCCTGCCAAGCATTATTAAATTCACAACGGGAATCATTCCGCATACTGCTCCCAATACTCTTTCCCGTATTCCAAGCTGAATGGAGCTTACGTATACACTGATCATCCCGTTCCAGAAGACCACCGCTCCTGCAACTATACAGGCAACCATGGAAAAAATCAACTTCAGCCACGCTTCAGGCAAATATATAAATGCAAGCGCTATATGTACCGCCAATGATGTGGGCAAATATAGGCAAAAGCATTTTAAAAGCGCAGTTCCGTGAGCGCATATTTTCAACTGTCTGCCACCTGTATTTCCATAGCATACCCCCGTGACGACGTTTGCAACGATAAATACCCCAAGAACCGGAATCAGTAATAATAAATTGTCGCTCCAAAAATAATAAAAGTTACCGCAGATACAAAATGCTGCTGCAAAAATCGCCAAAAGCAAATTTCGTTTTTTCATATGCTACCCTCTTTCTTTATTATATTTTACCACCTTTTGTCACGAATTTCAATAGGTTAAACAAAAAGCAGACCTTATAAGATCTGCTTTATATTTAGATAATTACAATGTTTTCCGTCTCCGACTTCTTGTCACGGGTCATAAGGGTCAATAC
>SVUF01000086.1 GCA_015063395.1 Oscillospiraceae bacterium | reverse complement strand
AAGTAAATGACAAAACTCCGACTTTTGTCATTTACTATTGTTTTTTTAAGTGGTATAATTTAATTGCAAGACGTGAAGAGGATCTCACGGTCTTTGCAAAAAACACAAAAAAAGGAAGGTATATATGACAGAAACACATTGTTTTAACATTAAAGTCGCAAAATTATACGGCGTCAATTGCGCCATAGTTCTTCAAAATCTGTGGTATTGGGTACAAAAGAACGAAAAAGAAGGAACCAATTTTCACGACGGATATTATTGGACCTACAACAGTAAAAAAATCTTGTGCGAAGCATTTCCCTATCTCTCAAGTAAACAGATCGATTACGCATTAAAAAAACTACGTGATGAAAAAATTATAATCGTGGGTAATTATAATACTGCAAAATACGATAGGACCTTATGGTACACAATCACTGAAAATGGCAGAGAGTATTTTCAAGATGACAACTTAGAAAGCTTTGAAAAGAAACAAAGGGTAACTACAAAAGGGAGTAATGGATTAGTACAAAAGGGAGTAATGGATTATAACCAAAGGGAACAATGGATTAGTACAAAAGGGGATAATCCATTAAACCTGCATGGTCAACCTATACCAAATATAACCACAAATATAACAACAAATATAAACACAAATAAAAATATATATTCTCCTGCGGAGCCATGTAGCTCTGAAATTAAAGTCATAATTGACTACCTTAACAGCAAGCTTGGAACGGCTTACAAAGCCTCTACAAAGTCAACAAGATCCCACATTCTTGCAAGGCTGAAGGAGGGATATTCCCTTGCTGACTTTTATAAGGTCATCGATACCAAGTATGAGGAATGGGGTCATGATGCAAAAATGTCAAAGTTCCTTTGCCCTGACACCCTTTTCGGCAATAAGTTTGAAAAGTATCTCAATACCGCTTCAAGCAAAAAAAAGGGATCCGAATACCAAAGCACAAGCCATGTTGATATTTCGGATCTGTTTGACTGATTTTATAAGCTATAAATCAGCTTGTCATTTTTTCCTGCTTTACCTTGTGGTCAATTACGTGGCGGGATGCAAGCTCGTTGTGGATATCGTCAATTGAAATGCCCATCTGCACCATCAGCACCATGACATGATATGCAAGATCCGCGATCTCGTATACGGTCTCCTTTTTGTCGTCTGACTTGGCAGCAATTATAACCTCGGTGCTTTCCTCACCAACCTTTTTCAGTATCTTGTCAATACCCTTTTCAAAAAGATAGGTGGTATATGAGCCCTCCTTCTTTTCAAGCTTTCTGCCCTTGAGAAGATCCATAAGGGCATCGAGTGAAAATGTGTGAAGCTCCTCACTTTCCCAAAGAGTGTTTGTAAAGCAAGAGAATGAGCCGGTATGACAGGCAGGTCCCTGGGGCTCGACCTCAACAGTCAGGGCATCCTTGTCGCAATCCGCGGTGATGGATACTATCTTCTGGTAGTTTCCGCTTGTTTCTCCCTTAAGCCAAAGGGTCTGTCTTGATCTGCTGAAAAAGCATGTGAGCCCCTTCTCCATGGATATCTGAAGGCTTTCGCGGTTCATATATGCCAAAGTCAGCACTCTTTTGGATCTTGTGTCCACAACGATGGCAGGGATAAGCCCCCTATCATCAAATTTAAGCTCGTCTATATTAATCACAATTCTATCTCCTTTTACTCTGTTTAAATTCTCACATTTATGCCGTCATTCTTTAGCTTGGCCTTAAGTGTTCCTATGTCCACTTCGCCAAAATGGAATATTGAAGCGGCAAGTCCCGCATCCACAAGGGGCAGAGCCTTGAACAGCTCTGTAAAATGCTCCATATTACCTGCGCCACCCGAAGCGATCACAGGTACGGACACAGCCCTTGAGACCATGTCAAGCATTTCAAGGTCAAAGCCCTTTTTCACTCCATCGGTATCAATGGAGTTCAGAACCACCTCGCCTGCGCCGTTTCCAACGCATCTCTTTATCCACTCAATTGCCTCCATGCCCGTGTTTTCACGTCCGCCCTTGGCAAACACTCTGAAAACTCCGTCAACTCTCTTTACGTCTGCGGAAATTACTACGCATTGGTCACCGTACCGTTTTGCCGCCTCCGCGATGAGCCCGGGATTTCTTATAGCCCCCGAATTTACACTGACCTTGTCAGCTCCGCATTTCAGCACTCTGTCAAAGTCGGAAAGGGTATTGATGCCCCCTCCCACTGTCAAGGGTATGAACACCTCTGCGGCTGTTTTTTTGAGGATATCCGTAAACAAGGCTCTACCCTCGCTTGAAGCGGTGATATCGTAGAACACAAGCTCGTCGGCGCCGCCGTCGCTATAGAATTTTGCAAGCTCCACAGGATTTGACACGTCCCGAAGCCCTGCAAAATTGACCCCCTTCACTACCCTTCCGTCCTTTACGTCAAGGCAGGGGATTATTCTTTTAGTTACCATCTGACACCTCTTTTGCCGCCTCTACAGCTTCCTTTATGGATATTGCTCCCGTATAATACGCCTTACCGATGATGCAACCGTATATACCAAGCTCACAAAGCCTTCTGACATCCTCCATGCTTGAAACGCCTCCCGAGGCTATAAGGTCTATGTCAAACCTTCTTGAAAGCTCACGGTAAAGCTCATGGTTGGTTCCCATCATGGCTCCGTCCTTGGATATGTCGGTGCAGATTATCGTCTTCACGCCGATTTCCTGCATATCACGGCAAAAATCATAAATATCCGTGTCCGAGGTCTCCGTCCAGCCCTTTATTGCTATTTTTCCGTCCTTTATATCAGCCCCGACAGCGATCCTTTCGCCGTATTTTTCAAGGGCAGTCAAGAGAAATTCTCTGTCCTTTAACGCCGCTGTTCCAAGTATTACCCTTGAAACCCCCGATGACAGATATTTATCCACGGTTTCCATTGATCGAATTCCGCCGCCAACCTCGGTGAACAGTCCCGACGCGGCTATTATTTTCTTTATAACTTCAATATTGGGAGTATCTCCGCTTTTTGCGCCCTCAAGGTCAACAAGATGGAGATGCCTTGCTCCCGATGCGGCAAAATCCTGTGCGATCATTTCGGGATTTTCGCTGTATACGGTGATCTTGTTATAGTCCCCCTTATACAGCCTTACCGCCTTGCCTTCATATAGATCTATTGCGGGAAATATATTCATTTATGCCTCCAACTCGCAAAACGCCTTCAATATTTTCAGCCCCACTTTTCCGCTTTTTTCGGGGTGGAACTGACATCCGTATATATTCCCCCGAGCTACAGCCGCCGTAAGCGTTCCTCCGTACTCGGTGGTGGCAATTGTGCCCTCCTCACAGTCCTGTCCGTGAAAGGAGTGGACAAAATATACGAAATCACCGTCGTTTATATATTTGAATATCGGACTTTTCTCCCCTGTGAATTTAAGGGAATTCCAGCCGATGTGAGGGATCTTCAGACCTTCCGAAATGCTGTCGGCAATGGGAACTATACTGCCCTTTATAAGCCCAAGCCCCGAATGCTCACCGTATTCAAATCCTCTTTCAAGAAGTAACTGCATTCCAAGACAGATGCCCAAAAGGGGCTTACCCTTTTCCGCCTCCTCCTTTACCACAGCATCAAGCCCCGAAGCCCGAAGCTTTTTTGCCGCATCTCCAAAGGCTCCTACCCCCGGAAGTATGATCTTATCAGCCCTCCGCAATACCGCTGCATCGGATGTCACCACCGATTCAGCTCCGATAGCATTAAGGGAGCAATTAAGTGAGAACAAATTTCCCACTCCGTAATCAACTATGGCAACCATCAAAGCGCTCCCTTCGTGGAGGGGATCTCATCTGCAAAAAGGGGATCGATGCTTACAGCCTGACGAATGCTTCTTGCCACTGACTTGAAGGCTCCCTCGATTATGTGGTGGGAGTTACTGCCCTCAAGCTGCTTTATG
Organism: Oscillospiraceae bacterium; assembly: GCA_015063395.1. Taxonomy (GTDB): domain Bacteria; phylum Bacillota; class Clostridia; order Oscillospirales; family CAG-272; genus SIG714. Next base: position 4,301 of record SVUF01000086.1, on the reverse strand, counting down.
TGGAGAGTTACCCCCGCATTTCTCACAAAGCCAAGGAAAAACTCCTCCACAAGCTCTGTGTCAAATGTGCCCACCTTCTCTGTGGGAATGGAAAGCCCGTATCCGAGATATGCTCTGCCCGAAAAATCGACCGCGGACATTATAAGAGCCTCGTCCATGGGAAGAATCATGCTTCCGTATCTGACAATGCCCCTCTTGTCCCCAAGACATTTTGCAAAGGCAGTACCAAGGGCAATTCCTATGTCCTCCGCAGAGTGATGGTCATCAACATATGTATCTCCCTTGCATCTTACGGTAAGATCAAATCTCCCGTGGGACGCAAAAAGGGTGAGCATATGGTCAAGAAAGCCAACTCCTGTTGATATGTCAGCCCGACCTTTGCCGTCAACGTTCAGTGTAATTTTTATCTCGGTTTCCTTTGTGCTTCTTTCAATCTCACAAGTTCTCATTGTATTCCTCCGCAATTTCGGAAAGCGCCTCGATCAGCGCCTTCATCTGATCAAGTGAGCCTACGGTTATTCTGTTATAATCCTTTATTCTCGGGACTGAAAAATATCTTACAAGTATGCCCCTTTTCCGAAGCTCCTTGTATATATATTCACCGCCCATGGTGCTGTGCTTTGCAAACACAAAATTGGTAAGGGACGGAGTATACTCAAAGCCAAGCCTTGAAAGCTCCTTTTTTGTCCATTCCCTGTTTTCAATTATGGTCCTGCAGTTTTCACGGGTAATGTCCTCGCATTTGAACATGGCTTCCCCAACTGCAGCTGTCATTGCGTCAATATTATAGGGATTTGTGGAATACTTTATTGTATTTATATCCCTTATAAGCTCCTTTGATCCCACACCGAAGCCAAGCCTTGCTCCTGCCATGGATCTTGATTTTGAAAAGGTCTGTGTAACCAATAAATTGTCGTATTTTCCGATAAGTGATACGGCACTTTCTCCGCCGAAATCAATATACGCCTCATCAACCACCACAACATTATCGGGATTATTCTTTATTATATACTCGATCTCATCGATTGTCAAGGCAATTCCCGTAGGGGCATTGGGATTTGCGATAAATACCGTCCCCCCCGCATGACAGTAATCCTCGGGATCTATGGTAAGATCACTCTTTAAGGGTATTATCCTTGCAGGTACGTTGTTTATATCGGCAAATACCTTGTAAAAGCCGTAGGTAATATCGGCAAACACAGCAGGGGTATTTTTGTCACAGTACGCCATAAAGGCAAAATTAAGTATCTCATCGGAGCCGTTGGTCATGATGATCTCATCAGTGCCAACCCCAAGCACCTCCGCCGCTGCCGAAACAAGTCCACGGCACTCGGGATCGGGATAGAGCATCAGCCTCGAAAAAGCCTCGTCAAGCCCTGCCTTGCATTTTTGGGAGGGCGCAAAGGGAGACTCGTTGGTATTAAGCTTTATATATTTCATATCCTTCGGCTGCTCACCCGGAGTATAGGGCACCAGCGCCGAATATTTTTCACTAAAAAATCTGCTCATTATTTCTGCTCCTCAATACGTACAAGGGCGCTTTTTGCATGGGCTGTAAGCCCCTCCTTTTCCGCAAAATACGCAACATCACGGGCAACCTTTTCAAGGGCATCGCGGGTATAGTAGGTATACTGTGTCTTTTTTACAAAATCGTCCACCGAAAGAGGACTTGAGAATTTTGCGCTTCCGCTTGTGGGAAGTGTATGGTTGGGTCCCGCAAAATAATCGCCAAGAGCCTCAGGACAGCTCCTTCCCATAAATATGGATCCTGCATGGCGTATGGAATCAAGATAATCAAAGGGATTGTCAACGCAAAGCTCCAAATGCTCGGGAGCGATCTCGTTGGCTATATCGATTGCAAGCATAAGGTCGGGGGCAACGATGATCTTTCCGTTGTTGTCAATGGATGCCCTTGCAATCTCCTGCCTTTCAAGCATGGGGATCTGCTCCTCAAGCTGATCCGACACTGCTTTTGCAAGATCCTCACTGTCCGTTACAAGCACGGCGCTTGCCATTTTATCATGCTCCGCCTGTGAAAGCAGATCCGCCGCAACGTGACGCGGATCGCTGTTTTTGTCCGCAAGAACAAGGATCTCGCTGGGTCCTGCGATCATGTCAATGGACACAACTCCGTAGACCTGGCGCTTTGCCTCAGCAACATATGCGTTGCCGGGACCCACGATCTTGTCCACCTTTGGAATACTCTCAGTTCCGTAGGCAAGGGCAGCTATAGCCTGTGCGCCGCCAACCTTGAATATTTTGTCAACTCCCGCAATTTTCGCGGCAGTGAGTATTACGGGGTTAACCTTACCGTTCTTTAGCGGCGGGGTTACCATATAAAGCTCGGGAACTCCTGCGATCTTGGCAGGAATGGCATCCATCAGCACCGTTGAGGGATATGCCGCAGTGCCTCCGGGAACATACAGTCCTGCTCTGTCAACGGGTGTGATCTTCTGACCTGTGACAATGCCCCTCTCATCATTTATTATAAAGCTGTTTCTCACCTGCTTCTGATGAAATTTACGTATGTTTGCCGCCGCTTTTTCAAGGATCTCCTTGAATTTATCATCAACCTGTGAATAAGCATCCCTAATCTCCTCATCACTTACCGCAAGGGACTCAAGCTTTGCTCCGTCAAATTTTTCAGTGTAGGCAAAAAGCGCCCCGTCACCGTTTTTTCTTACATCGTATATAATATCCGCAACAACATCACTGACATTTGCAGTGGGTACTGTTCTTGCAAAAATATCACTGTTGGCAACCTCGCCGTATTTCAGTATCTTTATCATTGTTTTCCGCTTTCCTCAAATTCTATCTGCTCTGAAAGACTTTCCATGAGCCTTTCGATCTGTTCACTCTTAAACTTGAAGCCCGATTTATTGGCGATCAGTCTTGCACTTATGGGTATCACCGTTTCAATGACCTCAAGATCGTTTTCCTTAAGGGTGGTTCCTGTTTCAACTATATCCACAATTACGTCGGAAAGCCCCAGAATGGGAGCGATCTCTATGGAGCCGTTAAGATGGATTATATCTATGTCCCTGCCAAGTCCGCTGTAATATTCTCCCGCTATATTGGAAAACTTTGTGGCAACCCTCAGTGTACGGTTCATATCGTCACGGAAGCCCTTTCTTGCGGCAACCGCCATTCTGCATTTTCCTGTTTTAAGGTCAAGAAGCTCGTAAACATCGGGGCGGTATTCAAGAAGGATGTCCTTTCCCGCAACGCCAACATCAGCGGCTCCTCTTTCAACGTATATTGCCACATCCGAGGGCTTTACCCAGAAGTACCTCACTCCCGCCTCCTCATTTTCAAATATGAGCTTGCGGTTGTTTTCCCTTATGGACGGACAGGGGAAGCCCGCCTTTTCAAACATGGAATATACCCTTTCTCCAAGTCTGCCCTTGGGCAGCGCAACATTAAGCATTGTCTTCAACGATCTCGACCCCCTTTTCCTTAAAGCGTAAAAGCTGCTTGTATCTCAGCTTTTCAGGTATTGATTTCTGCGCCATTACAGTCTTTCCGCTGTCAGTGAGAAGCTTGACCGTGCCGTAAAGCGCCTTTATATCGGCATCATCGTCATAAAGTATAACAACGTCAACGTCAAACTCGTCCCTTTCCTGATACAGCTCCTCAACATATTTGGGATATACCGCAAAGCCGATGGCACCCTGTGGCTTTTCCATTTTCTTCATGAGAAGATCGTACTGACCTCCCGAAAGTATGCTGGTGGGAATTCCCTCAACAAAGCCCTTGAACACAAGTCCGTTATAATAATTCATGTCGTGGACAACGGAAAAATCGATCCTTACGGAGCTTTTGGGCATCATCTCGGAAAGAGTCTCCGTGATCCTTGCAAGATCCTCGATCTGCTCTCTTACCCCTTCGTCAGTGAAGTGATCGCGGAGCTTTGATATTACGGACGAGGCATCGCCGTATGTGGAGATGAGGGTCTTGATGCCCTCTCCTGCCTTTTTGTCCATTTTGTTTTTCTCAAAGATCTCGTCAACACCGTGAAGATTCTTTTCCCCGATACAGCCGATGAGGTCCTTCCTTACGATGTCGGTGGTCCTGATGCTGTCAAGCACCGCGGACACGATTCCAAGATGGGAAATATCAAGAACATATCTGTCGGAGATCTCCTCAAGGCTCTTTGCCGCAAGCATCAGCACCTCGCATTTGCAATATGTATCTATGTCTCCGATACATTCAAGACCCACCTGCATGATCTCGCGGAAGCCGTTTTTGCCCTTTTCGCTTCTGTAGACGTTTTCGTCATAATACACCTTGCCAACAAAGCC
>SVUF01000085.1 GCA_015063395.1 Oscillospiraceae bacterium | reverse complement strand
AAGATGCAGAAATCTTGGAAAATATCAAAAATTTCTCTATTTTCACTCTTTCTCCCTCGTAGCGGCGATTTAATCAGCGTTTCCCCGGGAGGGAGCTGTCAGCGAAGCTGACTGAGGGAGAGTGCGTTACAATGAAGTTAGCACACACCTAAAGTCACGCAGGCTCCTTCCGTCACGGCTATGCCGTGCCACCTTCCTCTCGGAGGAAGGCTTTTTGCTGCTCCCATTATGACACAAATCGGCAGAGGAAACAAGTTATCTGCCGATTTTATGTGTGTATTAAGGACCGTCGAGGACGCCGGTCCCTACAGATTTTGTGCAAACATCGCGAATATCCCGAAAACTTGGGAAAGGTAATTGTTTTTTGCGGTCCGGACTTTTTTTACATCCCCCTCATATTTTGATGACAAGTGTTTGCGGTATCTCGGGAGTCACAACAGGTGTATTGCCTTCTGACATGATAAACTCCGAGGGCTTCTCCTCAAATTCCTCCATACCGTTTGCATCGAGTAATCTGTCCAGCATACGAAGCATTGCTTCTCGGTTCTTACTGCCCTTATACAGCGATCTGATCCTATGCTCCCCTGTGATGCCCTCAATTCCCCTTCTGCACACCCAAAGCTCCTTGCCCTTTTCTGCAAACATACTGCATGCGGCTATGGACTGAGTCAGCAAAAGCAGAGTAATATCATCAATGGCATCGGAGCAATATCTGCCAAGATCCTCGTTGATCTCGCTGAATCTTGTAAGCATCATATACGCCACGGTGAAGAAATCCTCCTTGGACATATAGTTGAAGTTATTCAAAAGACACACCCCCGGTCTTTCATCAAGAAGGGTAATATAGTAATCCGCCACAAGACTGCAATAGAACAGCCTGTTTGTAAATTCATAGCTGTTTACCGCGTTGCTGACAGAGACAAACTGCTTTCTTCTCTGTATGCATTTCCAAACATCCTCGGCGTTTTCAATGCCCTCGATCATTTTTCCAAAGCCCTTATTGCTTATTATATTGGAGGGTATCGCCTTTTGATTTTCACGGTATCCCGAAAACCTTGGTCTTTCAATTATATAAAGGGCAAGAGCTGTAAGGAATCCGCGGCAATCATCATCGGAAAAGCCCTCCTTGCAATGCTCCGCAAGATATTCCTCCACGGTGTCGGCTATAAGCTTTTCCATGGAAAAATCATAATTGAAGGGATAGCATATGAATCTCACAAGCCCCTCGGGAGTGTTTACAAACTCCCTTACAAGCTTATTTTCCTTATTTTGCAAAAGATACTCAATGGAGCTTTTGTTTCCGATCTTAAGTCTTTCAAGAGCTTCAACCTCGAGGTCAAAGCTTTTGAAGGTTGCGATCTCAAATTCATTGTACTCCGAAAGAGGTCTTTTTTGTACTCTGTGAAGCTTTTTGGTGGTGATCATAACATGAAGGGCGGGATATTCGATGTCCGTAGCTTTCTTGAGTGACCTTACAAATCCGTCATACCGACCGTCGCCAAGATAGGAAAGATCCTCAATTATAAGCAAAAGCCTTGAGGTATCGGCAAGCTGCTTGTACAGATCCACAAACACCTGTCTGTATTCCTCAATATCGCTTCCCCATGACATTCCGTGAGCGGTGCGGCGGTAGCCTCTGACAAGCTGATCCACCCCAAGACCTAAAAGATCCGCCCCATCAAAGCTGACGCTGTCAGCTATATCCTTGCAATGTATCACCAAGGGGATATATCCTCCCCCTGCCATATCAAGATCCTTTTTTATTTCTCTGTATTTTTCTCTGTTACCAAGACAAACGCACACCACAGCCTTGGTAAGATTGGTCTTTCCCTTGCCGCCGTCACCGATGACCATTGTCCTCAATGCCGTACCGGGTTCAAGACTGAACACTCCCTTGTAGCCTCTTTTGGAGCATTCCATTTGGGGAACTGTATAGAAATCCGAAAGCCATGCGGTTTTGCCGTCGGGGTATTGAACAGTCTCCGCCTCATTGAGCTGATGCTTCAAAAGATCTCTGAACCTTGAGAACACCGCAGGGCTGCTGATGATCCCTTGACAGAGCCGTGAGCCCTCGCTTTTGGCAAGATCCTGTATACAGCTCTTCAAGTTGTTTCTTGCCCCCTCAAAGGACTTTTCCCTTTGGGCTTCGTTCAGGTTGGTGTGGGGGTTATAATACTTAAGCACACTGTAAAGAGCCACAAAGAAAAGCTTGCGGTCACATTCAGCCTCACTGCCGCCGCCTTCAAAGGCTCCCTGCCAAAGATAAACATTAAAGGGCAGACTGCTGTTTCTGTCGGCATAGGGCTTCAGCACGCTCATACATTCGCTGAGTATTTTATACGCGCTTTTTTCGCTTATATAAATATTCGAGTCGTTAGCGTTGCCAATACCCTTAGTAAATATATATGAAAGCCCGAAAACCGTTCCGTTTTGAACGCTTCCCCTGTTCATAAAGATATTCTTCAGAATACGGCTGATGGCTCTGTATTCCGAGGAAGCAGTCTTTTTTTCAGCGCAGTTTTCCGATCTTATATTGTCTGTGAAGCTGTATATATCCGTTTCCTGACTGTCGAAATTGTCATAATATTTCTCAAGCAGCTCCGCGTATTCGGAGAAATCCGCATATTTCTTTGTGACCTTTTGTGAAAAACCGATGAGATCCTCCATCAGAGCATCGCACTCGGGGGCGTCCATTGGATCGTATGTGGCTGCAAGTCTTCTGAAAAAGCTCCTTTTTTCCGTGTCCTTATACACATATCCAAGTATTTTGCACAAAAAGCTGTAGAAATCCTCGCAAATTACCCTTGCCATTTTATCCCTCCTTTTCTTTTAGCTTTCCTTTGCTTGTTTCAGCTTGATTTTTCCGTAATGTCCCTGAGAGTATGCCACCATTCCTTGATGGCGGGGCGGTCCATGGTATAGCTGCTCTTTCCGCAATAGTTGAAGGTGCGTTCAAACAGCTCCAAAAGCTCCTTGGATATTCCGCCAACGGTATTTTTTATTTTCTCGCAATGCTCCGTTCCTTCATAATAGAACACGCTTTCTCCGTTGATCACCATATTTTCCGTATCGGTATCAATACCAAGCTCCCCTGCCCTTGATGATCCGAAGGGGTATTCCCCCGTTATAAGCTCAAAGATCACCGCCGCAAGTGCATAGCAATCGCTTTGCAGGGTAAACCTCGGATTGTCCCCCTCAAGTATCGCTTCGGGAGCAAGATACCTTGTTGTTTTCACGCATGGGTTTCCGATGGCGTATTTATAAGCGCCGAGGCTGTATACTCCTCCGTCGCTGTCAATATAATAATCATCCGTCTCCATTGTACCCATGAGGTATTTTTCGCTGGCTGTGTGGACCACAAGCATTACCGTTGCAAGTCCGAAGGCGACCCTTACAAGAAATTCGGGGTCAAGCTTTCCCTCACCTGCTTCAAGAAGCACCTGACTTAGCTTTTTGGTGTTTTCGGGCAGCTCCATTACGGGAGTGAGAAATCCGCAAATTGACGAATCCAGCATATCACAGCACTGGGATATGGGCCAAAGTATTCCGCAGTCAATGAATTTTTCACTCCAGATACCCTTCATGGACTGAAGCTCCTTCAGCTTCAAGGGGCATTTTCCGTCAAAGACAACAGCGTAAAAGCCGTCGTTGCCAATTATCCTGCATATCCTTGCACCGCCATCAAGAGCAATGACCTCTTCGCCCAATTCATACTGATTTCCGAAAACATCCTTTACTCTCTTTATACCTTCATTTTTCATGGCTTATTCTCCCAAGCATTTTAAAAAAGTATTGAAATCCGAGGCTATGACTGTAACCTCATCAATATCATTATCCACAAAAATCACCTTTTTGTCAAGGTCTCTTAAGGCAATATAATTTCCGAAGGAGTCAATGGCAAAGACAGTATACCCGTGGCGCGCGCTCTCGCGGCTGTTGAATGTCCACACGCTTTCCTTATCCTCGGTATTAAAGGACAAAAACCGCTTCACAGAGCCTTCCTCTCCGTTTTCCATGGTGAAATTCCGTTTTTGCGGCCATCCGCCGTTATATTCTCTTACAATGCTTTTCAGCTCCCGGGGAAGCTCCACCGAGTAATCCGCCTCAAAGGCTTCAACACTCATGGGGTCCTTTAAGGGACTTACATATTTCCATTCCATATTATTTTCTCCTTTCATCTATGTATCAGTTATAGGGGCTCTTGAATCCCCAAATTGCAATTCCGCCCGTATGTCTTGTTGCGTCGTGAATGTCCGAATCCACAAGCTGCATCCTTCCCACCTTGCCCCCGTCGTGATGCCATGTGAAGTCCTCGGGGGTCAGTCCGTTTTTGATCTGGTCAAGCTGCTTTTCCGAAAATTGCTTGGCAAGCTCGGGGTCCTTTTCCACAGCCTCCTTAAGACTGTTGTTGCATATGGTCTCGTGCTTCTGCCTTGACAAGCCAAGCTCCTCGGGCTTTAGCTCCATATCATATTTGCTGTCAAATTCAGGAACCGTGACCTCCACCCTCTTGCCGCCCACTTCAACCACCGTTGTTGTGTAGGGCACATCTGTTTCGGGGTGGCGTCCCCCTGCAAGATCCTCTCTGATGCAGGTCATATGCTCAACGCCCTCGTTTTCCTTTTCAATGACCTCGCCGCTTTTTCCAACAGGTGCTTCTGTGTCTTCCTTTTCCTTTGTAAGCTCAGTAACACCCTCTTTGACGCTTTCTCCTTCCTTGATCTCAATTACGGTATCGGATTCCTTGGGGGTATCCTCCCCTTCTCCATAGGCGGAGGATACCTCACTTTCGCTGACAGGGGCGTTTTCGATGACCTCGGCATTGTCCTTTTCCGCGGACACCTCAACCGTAGCTTCCCCGCCCTTTTCGCCGTTTTCTACACTTCCGTCGTTGTTTTCATTCATCATGATACCTCCTTTATACCGCTAAGAGATGCCTGTACCCTGATCTTGTTTGCACATTCAGGTCCGTCCTGAAGAAGCAGCAGCTTTATTATGTCCTTTTTGTCCTCCTCCTTTATGGGTTCGCAATAATAATCCAACGCCGCGGATACATTATCCCTCCATTTTTTACACTGATCTATAAATTTCGGGTCTTGGCTGTAGGGGGCACTCATGTCCCTTGTTGGAAGGGGCAGTGGGAATATGGAAAACAGGCTTGAACAGTCAAGAAGCTCTCGTAGCATTTTTCCGTATGCCGAGATCCACTGCCTTGAGCCTTGGGAGAAAGCTCCGCTTTTTCCCATAAGTGCGTCATATCTTTCAAACATTGCCCTGTAGTCCCGAAGCTTCCATTTGCTGAAGCCTCCGACTCTGCCAAGAGCCTCCTTGTATTCACGAAGATCGAAGACCCCAAGTCTAAACTGATTCAGTATGATCTTCAAAAGATACCCTCTGACGATCCTGATGTCCCCTATGGACACTTCAGATGCGTAGGCATCATCCCCTCTTGTTGAAAAGGGGGAAACAAATTTTGTAAACTGTGTAAGGACGGGCTCGTTCCAGCCCTCCTGCAAAACCACGGCAGCACCTCTGCCAAGCCTTGAAAGCTCACTCTTCTGACCGTTGTCAAGCGCCATTGCAGAGCCCATGGACTCCTTGTCTGCACTGTTTTGCAGACGCATGGCAATTTTGGTGGAGGTGTTCTTTATGGCAGTGACGTCCACCTCCTCGGGAGATTGATCGGCAATTATAAATCCCTCTCCTGTAAATCTCAGCTCCGTGATGCACCGCGTCAGTACCTCTACGGATTTTGCTCCGATGGTTGAGACATCCTCCCCAACAGGAGCGCTTGGAGCTTTTTTCAGTATATTATGAGCCTCCTCAAGAACTGTAACGTGGTTCAGTCCCTCGGTTTTGCCCTTGCCAAGTCTATGCTCGTAAAGCTTTATAAGCAAAAGCCCCATAACAAGCGACAGGGATTCTCCCCCTCCAAGTCTGCTGAGATCCACGATGACTGTTTTGTCAAAAAGCTCACTGCCCGAAATATCCCCATCGCTGCAGAATATCTCTCCAAGCACGCCCTCGGTAAGCATGGAGATCCTTGTTCTCAATGCCCCCTCATATGTTCCCTTTGCTTCACCCACAAATTTACTGTTTTCAATTACCTCGGGAAGCACCCTCAACACATCCTTGAAGGTTGGGAATTGCTTTTGAGGTCTTAAGCATATGGAATTGCACATATCCCAGCCACAGCTTATATATGCACGTCTCACACAGTCACGGAGTATTGCGGGCTGTGCGGCATACAGTGGCCAAGCCGTTGAAAATACACTGATGAGCCTTTCCATATGGTCAAGTATATGCACATTGTCCCCGAAGGAAAAGGGATTGATCCTGAGCATGCGGTATCTGAACGGCAGTGTGGAATAGATCTCAATTCCGGGAAGCTTTCCCCAAAGCTCACCGTATTCCCCCTTTGCAGGCTCAATGACGGTAAAGGGCACTCCCTTTTTATAAAGCTCATGGAGTATTTTACAAATGGCAGTGGTCTTACCCACTCCCGTAGCTCCCGTTGCAAAGGCATGGGCATTGAGGGTCTGAAGATCGATCCTTACAGGAGAACCCTCGTCCTCCTTACCCATATGCAGTACATTTCCCACCTCAAGACCGTCCTTAAAGTAGCCCTCCGGCTCCTTGCCTCCGATGAAATGCACCTTTCTTCCAAAAGACGCCATTCTCACAACAGATACATTTCCCGCCGATTTTCTCGGGAAGGACAGCATTCTTGAAAGCTCCTTGCCCGTTACTATGCTTTCGGTTCTTTGGGCTGTAGTTCCCATGAAGAAAACAGGTGCAACTCCAAGGGATAATGAATTTGTAAGATTTATTATTGAATTATGATTTGAATTTATGTCCCCCTGTCCCGTGGGCTGCCAAAGAGTCATGGCTGACTGCTCCACATCGGAGCTGTCCCCCGTTACGATGCCCCCAAAGGAATTTGCCGCAACAATGGCGGTATCATTGGCGTTTGACACAAAATATCCGCAGCAGTCCCAAATGCCCTGAGCCTCGCTTTCACGCAGACGCATGATCTGGCGGTCGATCTTTTGAAGAAGATCCTGAACCTCCTTGTTGGTCTCGGTCTTTACAGTGGTAAAGGCACTTCCCGATTGACTTGCGGTGCTTTTTCCCAAGGTGCTGACCTGTCCAACGGTGCTTGCCTTGGTTTTGCCCTGTGTCTGTGTATGGGTATTTGACGTTGATGTACCCGTTCCCGTCTGACCCTGAAAGGATATTCCAAGTCCCAAGGGAGATATTGTAAAGGCTCTGCCGTTTCCCGACTGATTGAAATTTGCGCTGACATTTCCAACGCTGAAGGCGCTGTTTATACTGTCCGTAATGGAATTTGATACCCCTTGGGCAACGGAATCCGACACTGTAAGGGAGGAGCTTTTTGTGTCCTGAACGGAAAGACGCTCAAAAGACGAAAGAGAGGTATATATGCTCTCAAGAGCGCTGATCCTTTGGTTCACAGCCGAGGGTGAATACGGACTTGCAAGTATCATTGCCGTAAAGCTTTTGCCCTGCATGGTGTCCATGAATTTTTCCATTCCCTGAACATTGTCCCCCCAAAGCTTTTCGTCTCTTTCCGAGGGTACAACCGATATTGCCGACACGGTCTTCATGCGCCCCGTGCCCTCGCTTCTGACCCTTGACATTACCTCCTCGATTCCACGGGAGTCAAGGGACTCAAGAACAATTCCGGGGAAATTGCCCGTCAAGGTCTGAATAAGGGCGGTTTCCGCAGTTCCTGGAGCATCGGACTGTATGCCGAGATACATGGATGTGCCGTCGGGTGTTCCCTGTATAATCATGAAGGTGCTGTTCACAAGCTGTCTGACTGTTTGATACACGCTTGTCAGTCTTGATTCAATAAGCTCATCGCTGATGGCAAGCTGACTGATCTTCAAAAGCCGCAATCCAACCTTGACCCTTTGGGGATCCTTTACCTCAAGGACCTGACAGCAATTGTTGGAAAGCTGTTGAATATAGGATTTGGAGATGTAATTCTTCACAGCATTCACCGCTGTGCCAAGTTGTGCAAACCCTGCACTCTGAATATTTGCCATATTATTTTCCTCCTTATTCTTATAGTATTATTATTCTTCTGATACCATTATAAGAAATAAGGAGGAAAAAGTAGTGGGGGATTTTTTAAACAGTTGTCAAAATCCCCACTTTTGCGGCTTTTTTTATTTCAAAAAATGCCCACGGTGTACGGTACAGCTCCCCCAAGCCGTGGGTTACTTTTTATTTGTTCTCTTTTTATATTACTCCCAAGGTGACGAGATAAGAAGCAAGAAATACCGCCGACGATGACAGGAGCAGTATATCAAAAATAAGCCTTACGATGCCCCAAGGTCTTCTTGAGCCCTTTATTATGG